>CAZBDF010000006.1:0-14880 GCA_964490385.1 uncultured Lentimicrobiaceae bacterium
TTGAAAGTCAGGGTATTGACATTGAAACGTGCGGAGCACTTTCAATCGTCATAATTATCAAAGTGAGTTGCCCATACCAGCCTTTTTCACAAACCACATCTCCATCCGACCTTTGCCCTTCACTTTAATTTCACCCCGGTTCACAAAAATAAAGTTGGGATCATTTTTTAGTAATTCGTAGCTAACCTGGCCGATGTTAACCTCACCAACCTTTCCACTGCTTTCCATGCGGGAGGCGGTGTTTACGGTATCGCCCCAAATATCGTACTGGAACTTCTTTACACCAACAATGCCTGCCACCACCGGACCTGAATAAATACCACAACGCATTTCGAAAGCGGGTTGGCCCAAAGCGTCCATTTCAGCTTTCCGTTTAACAATAAATTCCTGCATTTCGAGTGCGGCCAATACGGTATTTTTCAATGAATTATTTGATGGCACAGGCAACCCACCGGCTGCCATGTAGGCATCACCAATGGTTTTAATTTTTTCGATGCCATACTTACCAACAATGCCATCAAAAGCTTCGAAACAGGCATTTATCTCGGCTACTAAATCCTGGGCGCTAAGCAAAGCAGAAGCTTCAGTAAACCCCTTGAAATCGGTAAACAAAATAGATACCCTATCAAAATCACGCGCTACCGCCTTGCCTGTTTCCTTTAGCTCGTTGGCTATTTCTTCGGGCAGGATGTTCAACAACAAATTCTCCGAACGGTCGCGTTCTTTTTCAATAGCAATTTTCGATTTGCGGATATATCGCAAACGGCTGAGCAAGCCAATTGCCAGGAGCAGGACAAAGACCCCGATACCCAAAGAGATGTTTCTTCTTTTCTCTTCGGTACGCATCTCTTCCTGATGCTCTATTTGCACATAAAGTTTCTCTTCTGCTTGTGCAATACTGTCCGTCATCATTTGCCTGTCGAATTCCATTTGCTGGAGCTTTACGGCAATATCTTCCAGGCGCAGGCTATCATCCAAAGTTTGCAATTTTTCGAAATACTCCAATGCCTTGTTCCCATTGCCCATGGCTTTGTGCCCTTTGTACAGGCATTCACAAGCATATTTCTCCCCAACAATACTTCCTATTTCTCTGTATATCGCCTTGCCTTTTTCACATTCAGCATTTCCTTTTTTATATGCTTTTTGCTGATGATAGACCATGCCAATTGATGTTAATGATGCGGCAGCCCCATTCTTATTTCCTATCTCTTCATTTATTTCGAGGCTTTTTTGGTGATAATCCAGGGCAGTATCATAATCACCTTTGGCTTTATACAATCCTCCAATCGACCTGTAGGATTCAGCTATCCCTTTTTTATTGCCGCTTTCCGTCCGGATGTCCAGACTTTGCCGGTAATAAACCAGGGCGCTATCGTACTCACCCAGGGCATTATACGAAAACCCGACATTATTTAATGGTATTGCGATGGCAACTTTTTCACCTACTTCCCGGGCAATGTTCAATGCCTGTTTGTAATAATACAACGCAGTTGTATTGTCGTCCTGGGCAGTATAAATATTACCAAGATTATTCAAGGCCAAACCAATCCCGTAGTCGTCATCAATTTCTTGGTAGTAAGCAAGGCTTTTCTGATAATCATCCAAAGCTATTACATAGTTTCCCTGACTATTGTTCACATTTCCAATACTTAGCCATGCACCGGCAACCCCATTCAAATCCCCTATCTCCCCAAAAATTTTTAAACCCTTTTGAAAATAAGATTTACCTTTACCATATTCTCCTCGGTAATAAACGATATATCCAATATCAATTAAAGTTTTTGCAACGCTTTTTTTATCCCCAAGTTTTTCATTTATCTCAAGGCTATTTTGGAAATATTCAAAGGCCAAATCATAATCGCCCATTAATTCATGGATGTTACCCATACTGCGTAGGGTTCGGGCAAGGGTTTTAAGGTCGTTAATTTCTTCACTAAGCTCCAAACTATTTTCATAATTTATCAAAGTGCTTGCATAATCACCATTTTCAGAAAATATTTCTCCTTGCAAATAAAGTGCCCTGGCCATATACTTTTTCAGTCCTTTAGCTTTCGCGAAATCAAATTGCAGTTGTGCAAAGTAAAAAGCACTGTCGTGCTGAGAATGAAGGTAGCCTTCCTGGATAAATTTATCCAGGGCTTTTATCCTAATAGTATCGGCCCTTGTTTCATCCTGCCAGACAGTCCACAGCGAATCGAGGTTGGATTGGGCGGTTGTGCCAAACAGGGAGAAAAGTAAAATAAGACAGAGGAATAGTTTTTTCATTGTTAAGGTAATCAACAAATACTTGATAGATTGGTTCAAGTGTGTGAGGAGTATGTTGAAGATTTTTATAATCAGCCTGGCCCGGTAAAAACCAAAAATCCAATTTTCAAATCATCCAATCATCCAATTTTCAAATTATCAGTGTATCTTTATGCTTTCTTTCTAACATTAAATAATTTTAAAATACTATCGAAATGGAATCATTAAAAGGAACACGTACCGAACAAAATTTACTGAAGGCTTTTGCCGGCGAATCGCAGGCCCGCATGCGCTACGATTATTTTGCCAAACAGGCAAAAAAGGAAGGCCTCGAACAAATTGCAGCCATATTTGACGAAACTGCACTGAATGAAAAAGAACATGCCAAGCGCTTTTTCAAATTCCTTGAAGGGGGAATGGTGGAAATTACTGCTACATATCCCGCCGGAAAAATTGGCACTACCATGGAAAACCTGAAAGCTTCCGCCGAGGGTGAGAACGAAGAATGGACGGAATTATATCCTGAATTTGCGCGCATTGCCGAAGAAGAAGGTTTCCGCGAAGTGGCAACTTGTTTTAAAATGATAGCCCGCGTTGAAAAAGCACACGAAGAAAGATACCGCAAGCTTTACGACAACCTTGATGCAGGAAAAGTATTTGAGCGCAATGAAAAACTGGTGTGGAAATGCCGCAATTGCGGATACCTGCACGAAGGCGCAAAAGCACCCAAAATGTGCCCTGCTTGTCTGCACCCGCAATCTTATTTCGAACTGAAAGAGGAGAATTATTAGCAGTTGATTTGGAAATTTGCTGATGTGCAAATTTGACAATTTAAACCTGACAGGATAAACAGGCCGCCTGCATTAGCTGGTGACATAAATATCCTGACAGGTTTTTTCTGTTGACATAACAAAAACTTACACCCCAAACACTTAACATTGGCTTAACATTCGTTTGGGCTGGTTAAGTTACTTTTGCACCAGAAAACAAAGAGAAAAATCTTTGCAGAAATAGAGCGGTGGTTGCCAAGTTAAGAGTACATCGTCGCGAGAAAGGACACCGAAAAGAGGATCCTTTAAAAGTTGGCTGGAGTTTCCGGCTTTTTTTATGCCCTGTAGTTATCACATTTGTCCGGCAGCTATTTCAATATATCCAAAAGTTTATCCGGGTCTTGCCTGTTATCCCAAAAATTTATAATGACTCCACTATGCTCGGCCACACGATGAAAAATACTGAAATCGCCAGTCGCAAAAACCCTTGTATCGCCATAATTGGTAGACTTTCCAAAGTAATGATATGCCTTGATAATGATAATTCCCTCACGGAGCCAGCCTTTTTCTAATTCAGTGATAATCTGTGAAATCTTTGGCGCAAAAATATTTTTACAGGAAAGGTTGAAAACAAAAAAAGCAAACTCTAAATGAGATTGCTTTTCAATACAATATTTTAACCTGTTTAAACAGCCATCATATCCTTTTCCTTTGCTTCGCTTACAACATCAACTTGCTTAATGTACTTATCGGTAAGCTTTTGGATGTCATCTTCCAACTTCTTTATTTCATCCTCGGGAATACCATCTTTTTTCAGTTGTTTTGCTTCGTCGTTGGCACTACGGCGGATATTGCGGATGGATACTTTGGAATTCTCAGCTTCATTTTTAGCCTGTTTTACCAGGGCTATCCTTCTTTCCTCGGTAAGTGGCGGTACCTGGATCCGCAAAACTTCTCCATCGTTTCGGGGGTTAAAACCCAAATTGGCAGCCATGATGGCTTTTTCCATAATAGACAAGGTACTCTTGTCAAAAGGTTGAACAACAATCTGGCGTGCATCAGGTGTGTTAATGTTGGCCGCCTGGTTTAGTGGCGTCATTGCGCCATAATAATCAATCTTAACATCATCCAAAATATCAGGTGTAGCCTTGCCAGCCCTGATTTTCTGAAATTCGTGTTCTAAGTGAACAATGGCATTTCCCATTGATTCATTGGTTTCGTCAAGTACAAATTGGCTCTCTTCGGTCATGATTTGGTGCTTTTACATTGGAAATGCAAATATAATAATAGCTTTGAAATGGACAGGGAAAAGTTTGAAAATTGAAATATTGGATGAATGAAAAAATGAATAGGCAGTGGGTTGAAAAGCCTGATTATTTGTATTTAACCAGGATACTTTTTCGATGGAGAAATTGATGGTGGAGTAAGGGATTGATCGGTTTAAACTCTGGCAGGTTCTACGAACTCTGTCAGGTTTTTAGAAAAATCTGTCTGAGTTCGACGCAGGCGGACCTGACAGCGTCAAGTTGAGAAGAAAATCTGCTGACGAATTCCAGTATCAACCAAACCTGACAGGTTTCCAAAACCTGTCAGGTTTAATCCATCCACAAATTATTCTCCCTAAAACTATCCGGAACCAGCTCACTCCCCAAACGAACCTCTTTCACCTCTTTATCAGCAAAAAGCTGCACCGTAACTATTTTCGCCCCATCTTTCCATACCCTGGCATTACGGGTGGTTTTTTCTTCTGAGCCATCCGTATATGTTACAGTTAATTCGATAGGAACAGGGATATTCCCAATTTTTTCGATCAGCACAAGGTTATCATCAGTAACATCTTTTATCCCCAAATCGGGATAGCCCGATTCAAAAAACCAGGGGTTCCAAAACCATGAAAGATCTTCGCTGCTTACTTCATTAAAGGTATTGAAAAAATCATAGGGTGATGGATGTTTGCCGCTCCATCTTTCCATGTACTCAAGTAAAGCTACCTTGAATAATTCCTCGCAAAGCGTTTCCCTTAAAAAGTGATAAGCCACTGCCGGTCTGGTATAAGCAGCCATCCGCTGGGTTTGATAATCGTTGAAAATGTAGGTAGGGATCATGGGTGGCAATTCATTTTCGCTACCAGCAAATTTTTCATAGGAGGAAATTGTACGCTGAAGGTATTCATCCGCTGGTGCGTATTTCTTGAGAAAACCTGTGGGAAAGTATCTTGCCCAGCCCTCATCCATAAAAGCATATTTCCGTTCGTTGGTACCCATGTAAAACGGGAAATAATTGTGGAAGATTTCATGAAATGTCAATCCCTGCAAGTCAGCATAATCATCGGGGGCACCATCGTTGGCCATCATTGGGAACTCCATGCCCCCGGTTTTGCGCCCATTGGCAAACACGGTGACTTGAGGATATGGGAATGGCCAACCGGGCAATTCATATGACATATATTCAACAGCATTTCGGGCAATCATTGCCACATCTTCGTAGTGGGCAGCACCTTCAGGATAAACCGATGATGTCAACACCCGCCTTCCTTTGGGGTCAACCACCAAACTCACCGCATCCCAGTTGGCATTGTCGCTGGCAGCAAAAACAAAATCAGGAACATTTTCTGCCCTAAATTGCCAGGTATTCATTTCACGGGGCTTTGTAACAGTTCCATTTTCGTAGTCCTTTTGGGTAATGATTTTCACAACTTCTGTTGATGTCAGTGCTTGCTGATATCTGCCGGCAACCTTTTTTTGAAATACATTTTCGGGATTTTGCAACATGCCGGTGGCCCAAACCACAAAATCAGATGCTATTTTAATATTTACATTGAAATTATTGATGTCGTTGTAAAACTCGACCATGCCCACATAATCAATCATGTCCCAACCATCAATATCATCATAAACTGCAATTTGCGGATACCAGTAACCGGCAAGCAAATGCCCTTCGTTGTACTGTCCAAATCTAATCCAGCGTTTTTGCGGAAGCGTAAATTCCCAGTCAATCCCTACTTTGGAAACTCCCCCGGGCAGCAATGGCTTTTCCAGTTTCACCGACATATTGGTTGCGCTTTGATAAACATCCTTTGAAGCAGGATCATACGCAACTCCATCAATTTCCAGTTTCTCAATTTGCATTCCATCGGTAAGGTCAGCGTTGCCAATGCTGAATTGCCGTGTGTTTCCTTTTTTGTAAATATTCTGGTAAAGCCTGATGACAATCCTCTTTAACGTATCAGGACTGTTGTTGTAGTATTTGATGGTTTCGCTACCATCAATGAGGCCGTTTTCGGGATTTACACGAACATCAATTGTATAATCTGAATAATTTGACCAATACGCCTTACCGGGTTTCCCATCCATCGAACGGGTTTCGTTGTTATAGGCACCCTGATAATTTCGGGGCAGGTAGCAGTCACGTAATTGGGCGATGCCTGCTTTGGAAACCAAGACAATACATAGTAGAAGAAGTAGTTTTTTCATCGTACCGAAATTGTAGTTTATAAAATAGAAACAACAAAAATAGAAAAACGGTTCATCACCCTGTTGGTGTGAACCGCTTTAATTAAAACTTTTTTTTACTTCGGATTAAAATCCTGCCGAAACCCCAACTGTCCAAAAGGGTTCTCCGCTACGATACGGTGAGTTTTCATTGTTCAAAACATCAAACAAAACCTGGACATAAGCATATACATTTCCTCCAATGTTTTGCGAAAATCCGGCGCCTAGAAACAAGAAAGGGACCCATTCACGATAGTAATCCCAATCATCACCCGCAGAATTCAGCTTTTGAAGTTCGTAGTTTATGGTAGCATATTCGGCATGAACATATGCCTGGGGGATTACCCTGAACCTTCCAAAAATCCTGATCCCGTAATTGCTGGTTTCATAATCGGGTGAGTAGGAGTAATTGTATTTGATGTATTCGTACCCTGGCTGAAGCCCGAATGATAACTTTGGGGTCACTTTGTAGCCTACAAGCGGCCAAATGCCAATGGATGTATAAGTACCAAAGGTGAAAGTAAAGCTTCCACCAAAATACCATTTATTTATTCCTGATTTTGGATCTTTTTTGACGTAGGGGTTGGTTTGTTGCTGTGGCTGCGTAGGTTGAATCACTTCGTCAACTTTGGTTGTATCCTTTGTTTGTACAGGTTCTTCGACTTGCGCAAAAGAAGTTGCACTAAAAATCGTACAACATAAAATTATCAAAAAATGTTTTTTCATGAGATTTCCGTTTTTCAGTTAATACAAAGGTAATATTTCAATCAAAATAGAAACAAGTGAAGCAGGCGCTTGTTCAGACAACTATCTAGTGCTTGTCCATAAAGTCGATGTTTTGAGATATCCATAGCCCCGTCCTTTTGCCATAGGCATCTGTGGGAAGGGCGGGGATCAAATTGGAGATATGAATAACCCCTGCCTTTTCGCTGACACTGCCTTCGGCAGTCAGCGAAAAGGCAGGGGGGTAATATCAAATTTATTATTCTCCGGCATAAATGCCGGAGCTATGGAATAGTACCGACTTTATTGACGGACACTATTTAGTCTTTGTAAGCCCTATTTAGAATTAACCAATTCCTTATAACGGAAACAATCAATGGTGTGATCGTTGACCATTCCCATTGCCTGCAAATAGGCATAAATGATGGTTGAGCCAACAAAGGAAAATCCTCGTTTTTTCAAATCTTTGCTAATGCGGTCCGATAATTCAGTTTTAGCAGGAACATCCTCCCATTTGCTAAAATGGTTCTGGATAGTTTCGCCTTCGCTAAATCCCCAGATGTAATTATCGAAAGAGCTAAATTCCTCCCTAATTTTTATAAATGCTTTTGCGTTTTTAATGCTCGCATTTATCTTCAGTTTGTTCCTGATGATACCTGCATTTTGAAGCAGTTCATTGATTTTATCTTCATCATAATTGGCAATTTTCTCAAAATCGAAGTCATCAAATGCCAACCTGAAACTATCTCTTTTTCGTAGAATTGTGAGCCAACTCAATCCAGCCTGAAAAGCATCCAGTAGCATAAATTCAAAATGTTTCCGGTCGTCGTGCACCGGCACACCCCATTCTTTGTCGTGATAATCAAAGAAGTCAGTATTTCCTGATGCCCATTTGCAACGGTTCATAGTTTTCGTATTTTGTGTTTTTTATTCAAAGTTTGACATTGTTGAGGCAGTTTGCCTGCCTAGCCGGCAAGGCTGGCTTTGTCGCTTCGCTCCTCGCAAAGTCCATTTTCAATACAAATATTTACCAGACAAGGTATTTTAATAAACGGGTAAATTGCGGGCGTAGCGAAGCAACCTGTATCAAAAACCTACTAATTTTAAAACTCCGTCCCTTCAAAAGTTTTGGATTCCCCCAAATTAACCAGGGTGCCCCGCATGGTAAACGCCCTACCCGAAAACATGCCATCTACATCAATATTTGCCTTGCTGGAACCGGTTATGCTTACAGCAATTCTTGCTGTCCCGATAAGGCCGGACAGTGTGTAAGTAACAAATATCCTGTTCTTCTTCTCCGAAACTTTAAAATTAGTCACATTACCTTTCAGTGTAAAACCACCCAGGTTATTCAACCCGGGTTCGGAACTTATCTCAGAACCAATCTGCAATACAGATTTATTTCCGTTGAGTTGCAGGTAGTTTATTGTGCCGGATACGGGGATTAATCCGCTATTCGTGAATTGAATGGTTTGGGCCGGGATCAGAAATGCTGTGTCGTACATTGCTTTTTTCGCAAACTTATATTGTTCTTCCTGCTCTTGTGCTTGCCTGGCCTTGCGTTCCTGTTTCGATTCTTTTTGTGCAATGGCATCCATTGATAAGGTGCTGCACAACAATATTGCAAATGACAGCAGCAGGATTTTTGGAAATGGTGAATTAATATTCATTATCTGTTAAATTTTAAAATTATTTTTTCAAGATCAAAAGGACAAATGTATTGTCCAAATTTAATAACAAAGATACTTGTCTAACCTTAACAACCTATTGAGGTGTGCGACAAATTGCACATTACCTTGTGTGTTTGAGTTTATGAATCCTCTACGAAGATTTCGCTCTATCTTGCGTTACAAATTGTTACAATTCTGCAACCTCTACGAGGTAGGGCTTTTACAAACTTCATTACAGATAAATGTCCGTAGGACATTCATAATTGTAATACCCATATTCCATATGAACAATCACAATCCCGCACGTGCGGGGATTGCATAATATTTCAAAATTTAGCAATCGCATCATTGGTGATGGAAAAGTATCTGTGCAATTTGTCGTGCACCCACCTATTGGTAGTTTTGCCGAAAGCTCACACTCGTTCAATCAACACCACCGCATAGGCTGATATCCCATCTTCCCTGCCAACAAAACCAAGCTTTTCGGTAGTTGTGGCTTTAATTGAAATATCTTCGGAATTGATATCCATAACAGCGGACAAAGTGTTTCTCATCTCATCAATATAAGTTGAAACCTTGGGGGTTTGCAAACAGACAGTTGAATCGATATTACCAATTTGATATCCTTTTTCCTTTAATAGCACGACAACTCTTGTTAGCAGTATTTTGCTGTCGATGCCTTTGTATTGCTCATCCTTATCCGAGAAATGAAAGCCGATGTCCCTGAGGTTGGCGGCACCAAGCAATGCATCACAAATTGCATGAATTAAAACGTCGGCATCAGAATGGCCCACAGCACTTTTTGCTGATGGAATTTCAATACCACCAAGGTTTAGCTCCTTACCGTCAGCCAATTTATGAACGTCGTATCCGAAGCCTACCCGTATTTTCATCATAAAATCGTTTTATTAATCCACAAATTTCATCATTTTTATGGAAACAAAAAAGCCGGAAAGGTTATTCCTCCCGGCTTCAATTATTATTTTTCAAATAGTCAATTTAAAACCCTTAACTCATTAGGCATTCTAAACCTTGTCGGTATTGGGTATAAGGTATATGGAGTTAACTCAGAATTTAAAATAGAAACCGCAGGGTCCGCTATGATCGCAGAGGGAACTCACAACTTAAAACAAAAACCGCAGGGTCCGCTAAGATCGCAGAGGGAACTCACAACTTAAAATAAAAACCGCAGAGTTCACTAAGGACGCAGAGGAAACTCATAACCCAGAACTTTAGTCACTCTAATTACTTTAGCTCACCCCGCAAAGGCGGGATTTCGCTTCGCTCAACTTTAGTCACTCCAAACTTTAGGCACTTCCTTTCCTCCCTATTGATTATTGAATGCGTCAAAATCGAAAATCAGCGTGAACCTCAGTGTGTTCTCCAATGGGTTTTGCTGCGTAAGTGGTATCAGATAAGAGAAATCCAAGCCAAAAACATTATACCTTAAACCGGCACCAAGGGTGAAATATTGACGTTTTCCTTTGTATTGGTCTTCATAAAAGAAACCGGTACGGACTGCAAAAACTTTGCTGTACCAGTACTCAGCACCAACCGAAAAATAAAACTCGCTCATTTCTTCTTTAAATCCATCGGGGGCATCGTACCACGATTGTACCATACCGGAAACTACCGATACATCCGGGTCCATTCCTTTTTTAATTACTGCTTCCCCATTTACGTCAACTGAATCCTGCCAATATATTGGTTGTGTGGGCACCAGCAATTTATTTACATCAATTGTAAACGACAAAGTGTTGTAATCATCAAGGTCGATCGTTAAGCGTGGCCCGAATTTCAGGTTTGTGGGAATAAAATCTTTTTCTGTTGTAGCATCGGAATAGGATATTTTTCTACCAATATTCTGGATGGCGATACCAAAGGCAAATTCTGCTTCGTCAACGCTTCTCCAGTTGAGTTCGCGCTGGTGATATGCAGCAATATCGGCAGCAATTGAAGTACCTGCTTTGGTTTCCACACCTTGCACATTCTGTCCCTGGGTTAAGTCCGAAAAAATAAACCTTGCAGCTACCGCACCCGACCAGGTGTTTGAGAATTTACGTGAATAGGTACCATCAACAGCAAATTCATTTGGCCTAAATATACCCACTACCTGTCCTGAATTATCAGTAAAAGTAATGTCGCCTAATGAGAAATACCTCAATGACATAGCTACGGTCTGTTTGTCGTCGAGCCGCAAATACCCGGCAACATATGCAAGGTTGATATCGTTTACGAGCCCCCTGAGCCATGGGCTGTAGGCAGCTGAAAAACCAATCTTGGAATCAATAAAAGCATATTTGGCGGGATTGTAGGCCATGGAGTTGGCGTCAGGTGATGTGGCAACACCGGCATCACCCATGGCACCTGCCCTTGCATCGGGGGCTATGGTAAGGAAAGGTACGGCTGTTGTAATTGCATTGTTTTGCCTTCTTGTATCATCTTCAGGAGTCCATTGTGCATTGGCACCAGCATAAATAAAGAGTAAAATTACTGCTAAAAAAATTGTCTTTTGGCTCATAGAATTGATTTGAGATTTCACTGAAAATTAGAATGAAAAGCTAACGGTGAATTATTTTTAATATTGTTTTTTGAATAAATACAAGGGAACATTAAACAAAAAAATTTCGTGTTAGTTCGACACAACCATTTTTTGTATCATTTGTGATTGATTTCCAAGGTCGTTGCCTACAGTAATTTTGTAGAAATAGAACCCGGCGTCGAGTTTGCTGCCACCATTATCTGTTCCATCCCAATAGATAGGATCGATAGTATAACCGTTGGTAATTACCGATTGAGGTATGAATGTGGTAACCAGTTGGCCACTAAAATTATAGATTTCGATTTTCGCAGTGAGGTCTTCTCCAAACTGGTTGTGCCTGAAACTAAAATAAGTCCCATCATTAAAAGGGTTAGGAAAGTTAATCACCTTCGCCAGCTCAACCCCTAAACTATCCGATACGTAAAATTCGATGGTAACGGAAGATGAATTGTTGTACATATCCCAGGCTTTCAGTTCGAGGGTATGCTTTCCCTTTGGCAGATCATAAAACGGGAATAAGATATTGCCGGATGTGAAGTCATCCAACTCCTGTTCAAAGTATTTGTTTAAAACGATTGCATTGTTAGACACACCATCCAGGGTTGCCACAATATCGTGGCCGATGCCACTTCCGCTGGTATTGATACCACCCGGATCTTTCAGCCCAACGTACATAATCGGACTGGGATAAATATCACTTCCACTAACAAACAAACTGTCGTTGAGGTAAAGTTCTATTTCAGGGCCCAGATTATCTGCATTGGCATATTCATCGTATCCCCCCAAAATAAATTCATTGTAGTAACCACTTGCATCAGCAAGGCTGTCGGCAGCATAATAACTTAGTTTTCCACTGCCATACTGGTAAGATATATCTTTTGGTATAACGAATGAAAATGTAAACATGCCATCGGTTACACTTACTTTACCTTCGTACAAAATCCTGTTCTGCACTTGAAATTCCACCGGGCTGCTCTTGGGGTCGTTGCCAAGGGTTGAAAGTGTTACAGCTTTGTCGTACAGCACAGGGGATAATGTACCGTTAAAGTTATTGATAATATTACGTTCATCGGTAAAATCGGCAATATATCCACTCACGGTAACTGTGCTATTGGCTTTCAGGGTATCATCAAATGCCTCCACTGGTATTCCATTGATAGTTTCGGTAACTACATCATATTTTGGAAATGCCAGGTTCAGGGCCGGGTCGCCCAACAATACAAAATTCCTGATGTTGCTGTTCGATGGGGTTTTCGAAAACCGGATCAAGTCACCAAGACGGGGATAATTACCAGGGTTGGCCCTGAAAAGGGTATCATAAATCCGTCTGTTCAGGGTTAAATTCGATTGTGCAAATGCCAGCCTGGTAGTGGTGAGCAATGCTACTCCGCCGCCATCAGGGTTGAGCAGAACGAGTTCACCAGCTGATGACATTTTTGGATTGTCGAAGCGGCTAAACTCGCAGGTGGCTGTAATAAAAACAGGCAGCTTATTGAAGTTTGTCCATGAATTAATATCAGAAATCTGCAAAACATTTTCGGCACACCAGCCCAATTCGCCACCATGACCGGTATAGTTTATAAATAAAGCTCCCTCTTCAACCTGTTGGTTGAGGGCTTTATTTGCTTCGGGGTAACGGTTTCCGCCCGAAGTAGAAACCTGCTGAAAAGCGTCCAGGTATATTTTATTCTGGTTTATTGATGGATTAGTACGTGCAACCATCGCAGCAAGTACAGTATCGGCCTGGTTGAAGTGCAGGTTGTAATCTTCGTCATCGGCAACAAAACACATTTTATTTTTCCAACTGCCCTGGGTTTGCTCCGAATAGCGCATATAGTTTTCGATCTTATCCACCATTTCCATTGCTTCCTGGGGTGAGTTGGCTGGCAGGCGGCCAATACCAACATCAACATTTCCATTTGCATCCTGCCCTTCATTGTCATCCATCAGCCCAAAAAAGTCATCCGTAACATACGAAGAAGTAAGCTTAAGCGACTGTTTAGACTGATAGGTCATAACGAAGTTCTTGTTTTCATCAATCCTGTTTTTCGGATCATAAGAACCATCGCCAAAGAGCAATAAATATTTTAACTGTGAAGGCGGGCCACCTCTTTCGTAAATCATCTTTGTAAAGTTCCGGATGGCACTTACATCCTGCGCCCCCGAAGAAAACTCATTAAAGATTTGCTGAGGTGTGACCACACAAACCTGCATCTGATCCATCTCTTCGTGCAAACTTTTGAGCCTTTCGGCCTGGTCAATGAAATCAGGATGGGCAACGATGATAAAATCATGATTGTTCAAGGCGTGCAGGTTTTGATTTTCAACTTTCCCTACAGGATTGGCCATCAGAAAATTACTGTTTACAAAACCAATAAATTCCTTGAGGCTGTCGGTTGCAACCGAAAAGTTGTAGGTAACAAACGATGGGTCGGGAACGATAGTTTTCGGTTCAAGCGGATCTGTAATATCCCAAACTGAAAAATCTTGGGGTGTTGATGACAACACAAATTCACTGACATTTCCCTCGCCAATGGTATTCACATTTCTGAATAAAAGCTGCTCTCCTTCATAAATCAATTGCCGCATTACATTAAGCTCGATATAATTAAACCACGCCTTTGAACTTTCAGCCGGCTTATTGTATTCCACCATCACATCAATCATATCTGATGAAACCTGGAACCGCTTGTTTTTGTTGAGTGAATTGGCATAAATAATTACTGATTGTGGAGGAATTGCCGGAATCTTTATGGTGGTGAGTGAATCCCCATTAATGCGAAAAACAAGTTGGCTTAATTGCGGGGATTTTCCTGCAACATCAGCAACAAAATAGTTTAAATAGTTTGTATCGATGTTGGGAAACTCAAAAGGAAAATGATAGGCCAGCACTTCGTCAAAGGTTTCGCCATACCATTGTGCCCCCGAGTGGATCAGGTTTTGATCGTTCACTTCGTGGAATCCGTAATCATGAAATGTTGTGTAAGTTTCGCTTGCCGGATGAGCACTGGGTTCAAGGTTTTGAATTCTTTTACCGGCACCTTCATTTGAAGTAAGAAAGTAATAGGTGTAATCGGAATAGCGGTGATCGATGTGTTGAAATGCAAGTTTTGAAGGTACATATTCCCACTGAACGGGGGCTTCCCCATAAAACAAAATATAGTCCCCTTCATCAAAACTTCCATCGTTACCATCTTCAATCATGATGGCATTTTCGTGCAGATCATCATAAACAAAAGTGGCATTTAATTCGGGGAGCATACCTCCACCATTGCCATACAACTTGATGTTTTGCGGGTCGATATTATCCACATCCATTCCCAATTCTTTAAGCTGGGCGTAAGTAATTTTATGGACGCCATTTTCTTGCACCGAAATCTTAAACCAATCTCCGGTAGCAAGCACTGAATTTGCAGCCCAGATCCGTTTAGTTCTTTGCG
>CAZBDF010000006.1:14980-27174 GCA_964490385.1 uncultured Lentimicrobiaceae bacterium
TCGGAAATTTCGAATTGATAATTCAAGCCGGGAGTAGTGATTTCAATCATTTCCTGGTAAACAGGAAGTATTCCAAATGCATCATCATTTACAGCATCCGAAAAGTTGAGGGTCAGTATTGAACCTCCGTCAACAAAGGTTTCCTGAATATCGCCCCAGTGTATAGTCACTTGCTTTACTTCGTCCTGACCATTGGAAAAAAGAGGCAGGAATATCAGCAATAGAATAAAGTTTTTTATAAATATTTGTTTCATATTAGTAATTTCAAAATAGTACTTAAGCCTTATTTAGTATTCTTCGAGTATGAGTGAGTGATAAAAGTAATCAAAAATATTTTATCTGGCAATTAGCAGCTTTTCAACTGCTGTTGCCTGCCGGCCATTTTCACTGGTGATCTTTGCTTTGTAAATATAAATCCCGCCATTAAGCCTGCCTCCACTTGTGCCGGTCCCATCCCATGGAATTGGTGTTGCATAAAAACCACTACTGGACATGTCGCCGTTCATCACAGCAACAAGCCGTCCGGCCAGGTCAAAAATTTCTATCTCCACCTTCACCTGTTCTCCCGACTGGTTGTAGTTGAACCTGAAATTGGTTTCAGTGCTAAAAGGGTTGGGGTAGTTAAGAAGATCGCTGATGACAATGCTTTCCGAATCAACAACCACAAAATCAATATGAGCCTCGCTTGAATTGTTATATACATCCCACACTTTAAACTTGATGGTATGGTTGCCGGCAGCTATATTGAAGAAGGGGTAATTTACTGTGCCTTTTTTATAACTGTCCAACTCGGCTTCGTAAAAATCGTTGAGGATAAATGGGTTTTCTTCATCGTTATCCAAAATAGCAGTTATATCATGGCCAATGCTGTTGCCCACCGTATTGATGCCTGTTTCATCAAAAACCATGGCAAGGAGAATTGGGTTTTCGTTGGCAATACTGCCAGATTTAAACAAGGTATCATTCATGTACAATTCAATCTCAGGCCCAATCTCATCAGCCATACTTGTTTTGCTGGATCCGCCAACAACAATACCCTCGAAGTAACCGGTAGCATCTGTTTCACCATTTTCAGCGTAGTAACTTATTTTTCCGATGCCATACTGGTAGGCAATGTCTTTTGGCACAACAAACGAAAACGAAAATTTCCCCTTGTTAACTTTGGCTTTCCCTTTATAAATTACGTTTTTCCGTAATTTGAAGGTACGCTCGTAACTTCCTTCGTCCTGCCCCAGGGTAGTTACTTCTGATTCTTTATCGAAAACGATGGCACTCAGCGTACCATTAAAACTACTCACAAGAGTGCCAATTTTGTCAACCACCTGTCCGGCAATAGTGATGTGCGACAAGGCTTTCAATGTGTCCGGGCTTTCGCTTACCAATTTCTGGTTAATGAATTGTGTTTCGATAAAGTGTTCGGGGTAGGCAATTTTTAATGCCGGATCGCCGATAAGCACAAACTTCTTGTCGTTATCTTCCGAGGTACTCTTGAGCTTCGCCAGCCTAATCAGGTCGCCCATGGCATAATATTCGCCATCAACCTTTTCAAATGCATATTCGTAAAATCCCATATTTAAACTAAAATTGGAACCGCCAAAAGTTGCACGGGCAGTAGTAAATAGCGCAACTGCACCTCCATTTTCGTTGAGGAAAACATATTCGCCTGCCGAAATTCTGTCGGGGTCGTCGTAACGTGTAAATTCACAGGTGGCTGTTACAAAAACTGAAAGCTTATCATAGTTTGTCCAACTATTGATGTCTGAAATTTCGAGAACACGCTCATGTGCCCAGCCTACTTCACCGCCATGTCCGGTATAGTTCATAATCGCTGTTCCCTTTTCCATGCGTGTATTGATGGCATCGTTCACATCCGGATAACGCTGCCCACCGGGGGTTGAAATTTGCTGATAGGAATCTAAGTAAATCTTGTCGATGTTGTACGACCGGTAAGTGGTATCTAAAAAAGTTGCCAATTTCTCCACCTGGTTCATATGAGAATTCCCGTTTTCATCGTCGGCAACAAAAGTGACCATATTGCGCCAGTCGCCCAGTGATGCTGGTGAGGTTGCATAATGCAAAACTTTATCCACGGCCATTTGGGCTTCTTCGGGCGTCCTCACTATAAAGCGGCCAATGCCAATGTCCAACAATTCACTTGTATCATTACCTTCAGTAGGATCCAGGAAACCAAAATAATCATCAGTGGCATAGGAGCCGATCTGGTGTAAGGATTCAATGGATTCAAAAGTTGGGACAAAATTGGTGTTTTCGACTTTGATGTCCTTATAATCATAAGAAGCATCACCAAAGAGTAACATGTATTTTGGTTTATTGCCTTCACCGGCGCGCTCATAAAACATCCGCATCATATCTTTGATGGCGGTTATGTCCTGTGCCCCCGAAGAAAATTCGTTATACACCATTTGCGGCGTGGCCACCAAAACATTTAAATTTGAAAATGAACGGTGAAAATCTGCAAGCCTGTTTGCCTGGTCCAAAAAGTCAGGGTGGCTAACAATTGTGTATTCAATAGCATCGGCACCATGTATGTCCTGATTTGGAACAGTTTCGACAAACTCAACAGGCAAATATTCGCTTCCATCAAAAGCAATGAATTCCCTTAAAACCGGGGTGGGCAAAACAAAACGCTGGGTGTTCCCGGTAGCGTTGCTTGCTATTTGTGTAACGAGCGTTGGATCAGTAACTTCCCAAATTTTTACATTTTGTGATGGCGCATTGGTCAGCACAAATTCTGAAATATAATCTTCGCGGATGGAAAGGGGATCCCTGAATATCATCTGGCTACCCGCCAAGGACATATTGCGGATGGCATTTACTTCGATGTAATCGAGCCAGCCTATTGAAGTTGAAGGGGACTTGTTGTACTGAACATCTACAGTTATCAAACCGCCAGAGGTGGTAAATACATTTTCGGCGGATACAGTTCGGGCATAATCATATTGCCCCGTTACACCGGGAACCGACTTAAGAATCACTTCCTGACCATCAATGCTTCCAATAAATGAACTTGAAGCTGTTGATTTGGCAGCCACTTTCATCCGCAATAAATGTTCAGCCCCGGCATCAAGGTTCGGAAAATTAAAATCGAAACTATAATTTTTTGTAAAGTCAAAAACCTCACCGTACCACTCGCGCCCCGATTTATTCAGGTTAAGCTCATCAATTTCATGGAAAGCATAATCAGTAAATTTATCTACCGTATAATTTGGTGTAAGCGTTCCACCAATATTTTCAATGGTCACAACTCTTTTCCCTGCACCAAGATCCGTAGTTATATAATAATAGGTGAAATCGGAATAGGCATTTTTTTGATGATAAAACCATCCAATGCTCTCCTTCAGTTTCCATCGGTCGGGCGACTGGCCGTAAAAAATAAAATAATCGCCCTGGCTAAAAACCCCGTCGCCCCCATCAAATACCTGAATGGCATTTTCCT
The DNA here is from genome assembly GCA_964490385.1 of uncultured Lentimicrobiaceae bacterium. Lineage (GTDB taxonomy): Bacteria > Bacteroidota > Bacteroidia > Bacteroidales > 4484-276 > 4484-276. Next base: position 18,438 of record CAZBDF010000006.1, read on the forward strand.
GCAAATCATCGTGCCTAAACTCATCATTGGGCTCGGGCAACATGCCACCCCCATTGCCATACAGGCGGATATTGGTTGAACTGAGTGACGATACATTCACGCCCATATCATCCAGATCGCTGTAGGTTACTTTGTAAATCCCATCTTCGGCTACCCTGATTTTATACCAATTCCCGCTTGCCAAAACCGAATGATCAGCCCAGCTATTTATAGCCTGCCCTGATTTTGTTGAGGGTTGAGTTATTTCAATCACAAGTTCACACGAGATCAGTTTTTCATATTTGGCAGTTTCGGGATTTAACCTGAAAGGTAGGAAACTAAGCATTGCAAAAGCCTTCCCTTGCGAACTTGCAATGCCAGCTTGAACTTTAATTGTCTCCTGAATCAAAAGTATATTTTCGAGGTGCAATAATTCTTCGCTGCTAAGTACCTGGTATTTTTCGCTATTCACAGATACTTCAAGCTCATCTGCATTAGCAATTAAAGCGATTTTTTTTTCAAAATACGGCGTAGTCGGAGCGTTTTGGCGATAAGAAGCGTCAGTAAAACTCAAACGGGATTGAATTTCAGTATCCGAAATTTGAATCTTCTGGATTGGGTTCCAATCAATGCTGAGTTGTACACTCTGACTTTGTGCCAATGTAAATACGGGCACAATGAGGATTAGTAAAAGATAGAGCGTGCTTTTAATATTCATACAGTCTTTATATTTAATTAGTCGGGTCATAATCGATACCTTGTGTTTGCCAAATAACAAGCTATTTAAAAACCTATTTGGCTATTTTCAAACAGTCTTTCAATCAATTTGTTCAGTATTTCAAAAGTTCCTGCTTAGTGCAATTTTCAAGCCTCAAATGCCAAACGCAAGGTCTTGTAAGATAATTACAGGCGAAGACTTAAAACGCCCAAGGCAAATCTAATATTGCCAAGCGCGAAAGTCCTTTAAAATATCTGCACTAATAAAGAGTTATTAGGATGATAATTGGTTGCGTGCTTAGAAACTGAATATGTTAAAATATTGGAAAATCCTCTTTCTTTCGCTGTTATTTGTAGTTAGCTGTGTGCGATTACAATCGCAGGATTTAAGCTATTCACAATTTTATGCCAACCCACTCTATTTAAATCCAGCCATGGCCGGCACCGAATATTGCCCAAGGATCAGTATAAATTATCGCAATCAATGGCCATCCCTGCCAAAAGCCTTTGTTTCATATAGTGCTTCTTACGATCAATATGTCGATTTTCTACACGGTGGTGTCGGCGTCATCGTAAATTACGACCAGGCCGGACAAGCCGCCATCAATAATTTGTCGGTAAATGCCATGTATGCTTACAAATTAAATGTTTCGGATGAGGTGGTAACTAATTTTGCGATTCAGGCAGGTTATGGGCAAAGAAGTACCAGTTGGGAAGATTTCGTTTTCATTTCCGATCTCGACCCAAACGGGGCCCCTCCAAATCAGCCCCCGGGTTTTACCGATAACATAAGCTATGTCGATTTTAGCACAGGATTCCTGTTAGGGATTTCCGAAAAGTATTATGTGGGTGGGGCGGTACATCATTTAACCCAACCCAGCATCAGTTTCCTCAATGAAAGTGACAACTTATTAAACATGAAAATTACTGCCCAGGCCGGGGCAACTTTTGAACTCGACCAGGGAGGGGGATATTATCGCTCGGGCTCCAGTGGCCTGTCAGTATCGCCAAATATCCTGTATCAGCAGCAGGGCGATTTCAAACACCTCAACCTGGGGGCATATTTGTCAGCCTCCTATTTTACCGCCGGGCTGTGGTATCGCCATGCTTTTGAAAATCCTGATGCTGTAATACTTTCACTTGGTGTACTCTACAACAATCTCAGGTTTGGCTACAGTTACGATTTCACCATATCACAATTATCGCTTGCTTCGGGAGGTGCCCATGAAGTGTCACTTGCGTGGATATTTGATTGCAGCGAAAAAAGTAAAAGACCGAAAGCAATAAAATGTCCTTCATTTTAGTTAATACCACTGTTTTTTAAAAAGCCTAATGAAAATGTCTAAACTTCAGCAGTTAATCGGCGTTATAGCCATCCTTTCTTTGCCATTATTTATTACCTCCTGTAAAGGGATTTTCGGATCGAAAAATAATGTCTCGCCAACAACAGGTTGGGATTATAATAATCCGCAAAACGGAGGCTTTGAGGTAGCAAAGGGAAGCGAACAGGAAACCGGGCCCGGCCTGATTTTTATCGAAGGTGGTACTTTTGTAATGGGCCAAACCATTCAGGATCCCATGTTCGACAACGACAATTCCCCGCGCAAGGTAACAGTCAGATCGTTTTACATGGATGAAACCGAAGTTACCAATCTGGATTACCTGGAGTACCTTTACTGGACACAAAGGGTTTTTGGCGAAAGTTACCCCGAAGTATATCGTAAAGCTTTGCCCGATACACTGGTATGGCGCGATCGCCTGGCTTACAACGAGCCCCTTACGAACCTTTATTTGCGTCATCCTGCCTACCAGGATTATCCCGTTGTTGGCGTTAGCTGGATCCAGGCAGGCAATTATTGTGCATGGAGATCAGACCGTGTGAATGAAATGCTACTGATCAGGCAGGGAATCCTTGACATGGATCCCGATCAAAAGAATGAAGATAACTTTAATACCGAAGCTTATCTTGCCGGGCAATATGACGGCTTGGTAAATACGCCGCTGCAAGACCTTAACCCAAGCGGAACAGGCGAACGTAGAGTAAGAATGGAAGACGGAATTATGCTTCCCAACTATCGTCTGCCTTCAGAAGCTGAATGGGAATATGCTGCCATTGGCCTTAGGGGCGAGTACGAAAATATTGCCTCACGCAGAAGCTACCCATGGGATGGGACACAGGTACGGAACACAAGCGATAAAAAATATTATGGTGGTTTCAATGCCAACTTTAAGCGTGGCCGGGGCGACTATATGGGCCTTGCCGGAAACTTAAACGATGCTGCTGATATTACAGCCCCCGTTGGAACCTATCCTGCAAATGACTTTGGCCTTTACAACATGGCTGCCAATGTAGCCGAATGGGTACAGGATGTTTACCGCCCCTTGAGCCACGAAGATGTTTCTGACTTTAGCCCTTTCAGGGGAAATGTATTCCAATCACCCTTGCGGGATGAAGAAGGCTACCTTGCTGAAAAAGACAGCCTGGGTAGGATCAGGTATCGGGATGTTACAGTTGACGAGGCCCAGGGCCGGACAAATTACCGCGAAGCCAATAACATTAATTACCTTGATGGAGACAATAAAACAATCATCGATCGTACAGTGTGGCCATCGGATGTGAACAATGAAAGTGCCACTGTTAAAATGTATGAATATGGGGTAACCACCTTAATCAACGACCAGGCAAGAATTTATAAGGGCGGGTCATGGAAAGATGGCGCGTACTATTTAAGCCCAAGCGTCAGAAGGTATTTGGATGAATCCAAATCAACCGATTATATTGGTTTCAGATGTGCAATGGACAGGGTGGGTGGACCTACCAAACGATAAGCATACTAATTGAAATATTGTAAACCCCGTTACAGCCAATGTAACGGGGTTTTTGTATTTTTGGGCACTATGGATCAAATCATCAAAAAGTTATATCGACACTATTTGGAAAGTCCGGGAATTTCAACCGACACACGAAAAATCACCTCCAACTGCCTGTTCTTCGCGCTTAAAGGCGATAACTTCGATGGCAACAAGTATGCCCTTCAGGCCATCGAAAAAGGTGCTAAACTAGCAGTAATCGACAACCCTCAGTTGGCCTGTGATGAACGATTCTTCCTGGTTGAAAATGTGTTGCTAACACTTCAAAGCCTGGCACAATATCATCGCAGCAAATTAAAAATTCCTATCATTGGCATCACCGGATCAAATGGAAAAACCACCACAAAAGAGTTGATGGGAAGGGTGTTGGAGAAAAAGTACAAGACTTTTTATACACGAGGTAACCTGAACAATCACATTGGAGTTCCATTGTCCATTTTATCAATAAATGAAGCAACAGAAATTGCCATCATCGAAATGGGGGCTAACCATCCCGGAGAAATTGCGGATTTGTGCCAGATTGCAAAACCGGATTTTGGCATAATTACCAATATTGGCAAAGCCCACTTAGAAGGATTTGGTGATTTTCAAGGGGTGGTTAAAACCAAGAATGAACTGTATGAGTCCCTCAAATTAAACCAGGGAAAAGTATTTGTAAATGCTGATGACCCGCTGTTGATGGAACTTTCTAAAAAACTTATCCGATACTCCTACGGAACAAATACCACTTCTGGAATACAAGGATCGGTATTAGAAAAAGATCCATTTCTCACTTTACAGCTCATACTGAAATCGGGTGAAAGAATAGTAAAAACGCAGTTGATTGGCGATTATAACCTGCCCAACATTCTTGCCGCAGCACGTGTGGGACAATACTTTGATGTTGACGATGAATTGATATGCAGGGCACTGGAAGAATTCGCCCCCGAAAATATGCGCTCCCAATATCTCAAAACAAACAAGAATAGCCTAATCCTCGATGCTTATAACGCCAACCCGACAAGCATGACGCTGGCAATAGAAAACTTTGCAGAATTAAATTCTAACAATAAAATGGTAATCCTTGGCGACATGCTCGAATTGGGAAAGGATAGCCCGGGAGAACACAAAAGAATTATCGCTCTTGTACAAAAGTCAAATTTTGGAAAGGTGGTTTTGGTAGGTAAGGAATTCTTGTTGGCAGATACTGAGGATCTATTTTCACATTTCATCCACGTTGACAAAGCTATCGCTCATTTATCGAAGGAAAATATTTGCGATTATATGATCCTGATAAAAGGTTCACGGGGTATTCAACTCGAGAAACTTGTGGAGGTTTTCTAAAATAATTTGAAAATTTGATGATGAGCAAATTTGTGCATTTCACCACTATGTGGAAAATTAAAGCCTCGCCTCGCAGCACAATGTCAATAAGATAATCGTTTTATTTTCACGGTAAATAAAAGATTAATGATAGAAAACAAATACACAGCAATAGGAATTATGTCGGGGACATCGCTTGATGGCGTTGACCTTGCCTTTTGTCGGTTTACAGAAAATGATGGACCTTGGGCATTCCAGGTTCAGCAGGCTGAAACTATCCCCTATTTCCCCGAATGGAAACACAGGCTGTCAACTTCCATGCAAACAACAGGAAAGGAACTGGCACTTTTGCACGTTGAATATGGCCGCTTACTGGGACAAATGGTAAAGAAATTTATAGCGAAACATCATCTGTCGCCTGATTTTATTGCTTCTCATGGACATACCGTATTCCACCATCCCGGCAATCAATTTACCTTTCAAATTGGCAGTGGGGCTGAAATTGCTGTTGTCAGCGAAAAACCTGTTGTTTGCGATTTCCGTACTTCTGATGTTGCCCTTGGTGGACAAGGGGCACCACTTGTGCCGATCGGAGATCAATTGCTTTTTCCTGAATTCGATTACTGCATTAACCTCGGTGGATTTGCCAATATTTCATTTCAGGATGACGACCAGAGGCTTGCTTTTGATATTTGCCCTGCTAATATTGTCCTGAACAAATTAAGCCAACAATTGGGCAAGGACTATGACATGGATGGCTTGCTGGCAGCATCGGGTGAGCTTAATGAAGATCTTCTTCTTAAATTGAACCAAATAGCGTACTATTCAAATTTACCACCCAAATCATTAGGTGTTGAATGGCTGGAAGAAAACTTCCTTCCCCTTCTATCGTCAACTTACATCAGCCCGGTTGATACATTAAGAACAGTTGTGGAGCATATCGGAATGCAGATAGCCCATTCAGTGAAAGGCAAAACCAATACCCAAATTTTAGTCACCGGCGGTGGTGCATATAACCAATTCCTTATCGAAAGGATCAGCCAACTTTCACCCCAACATCAAATTATCCTCCCTGAAGAAAATATCATCGATTACAAAGAAGCCCTAATTTTTGCTTTCCTGGGTGTGCTGCGAATAAGCGGGCGGACCAACTGCCTCAAATCGGTTACGGGTGCATCAACCGACAATATTGGCGGGGCAGTGTATCTGGGTGGGTAGGGTTTTGCGCTTGGAGCGTGAAACCTGGAAGGTTTTTTAATAAAAGATTTACCTGTTTTAATGAACCTGCCAATTCAATTGAAATCAAACCTTCCAGGTCTTCAGAGTTCGGAATTTTGCGCTAGTGTTAAGTCATCCATATTATGACGCTTGGAAGTGTTCCGCACGTTCCAAGGTCGAGCCTCTGACTTTCAAGCGTGCGAAGCTCCTTGAAACGTCTATTAAAAATACGATAGCTTTATCTTGACTTAACACTATAGAGATGTCCACGATTAACCATTTTCTATTAACGATTAACTTGTAAGAGGTTTACAGGAATTTCTTTACATTTGTAAAAACAGAAAATTCACGATCATGGAATCATTAACAGTCCTTGTACTCGACGATGAAGTAGGCATTACCGAAAAGATGGAACGTCACCTGAGCAAAAACAATTTTAAGGTGCATACTGCCAACAATTCAAAAACTGCCTTTGCCATCCTTGAAAAGCACCCCATCGACATAGCCCTACTCGATTTCATGATCCCACACGATTTAAACGGCATCGAGATCCTGAAACGCATAAAAGCCGGCTACCCTGCCACAGAGGTCATCATGGTAAGCGGACAGGAAGATATCGACATTGTAATTGAAGCACAGCGACAGGGGGCTATCGATTTTGTACGAAAGCCCTTTAATTTTCACGAGATACTTTTTGCCATCGAACGCACCGGCAAGTATGTTCATTTACTAAATAAACTGAAGTCTGTTGAGGACCAAAAATCCCTGATTTCGCGTGAACTCGAAACCATGGTTGAGCGCGATTTCATCGGCACCAGCCCGGTGATAAAAAAAGTAGTGGACATGGCGATAAAAGTGGCCCACGACAAGGATGCCAGTGTGCTGATAACCGGCGAAAATGGAACCGGAAAGGAAATCATTGCCCGTATCATCCACTATGCCAGCGAGCGCACCAAGAATGTTTTCGTTCCTGTTAACAGCACCGCCATACCCGACACCCTGATTGAAAGTGAATTTTTCGGCCATAAAAAAGGAGCTTTTACCGATGCCAAAGAAGACAAAAAGGGTTTTTTCGAAATGGCCAATGGCGGCACACTTTTCCTTGATGAAATTGCTGACATGCCTTTTTCGCTACAAGCCAAGCTACTCAGGGCCATGGAAGAAAGAAAGATCACCCACTTGGGAAGTGCCGTTGAGATTGCTGTTGATCTGCGTATCATTTCTGCAACCAATAAAAACATCGAGAAATTGATTGAAGAGGAACATTTCAGGCTCGACCTCTATCACCGCATCAATACTTTTATAATTCATATCCCACCCCTGCGCGAACGCCCCGAGGATATAGAACCTCTGCTAAGTCACTTTGTAAATGACCTTTGTATTAAAAAGAAGCTACAGAAACCCGAGATTGATAAAAACCTGATAGCTCAGCTTAAACGATACAACTTCCCTGGAAACGTCAGGGAGCTGCGAAATATGGTGGAGCGGGCATTGATCCTTTCGGATGGGGAAAAACTAACCCTCGAAGATTTTGCCATTAAGTTTGGCGATGCCAGGGAGGAAACTTCAAAGCCCGGGTTTCAGTCGTTCGATTTGGATGAAAACGAAAAAACACTCATCGAAGCTGCCCTGCGCGAAACTTGTGGAAACCAAATTAAAGCCAGCGACCTGCTGAGAATTTCAAGGGATGCACTAAAGCACCGGATTAAGAAGCATGGTATTAGTATCCAAAGGGTGGTGGGGTGACAGAAGAAGGTAGATGTTAACGATGTTTTCAAATTTACACATTGCTAATTTCACAATTTTAGGTGGCCAATTATATGCTATCATTTCAACAGTAAAAAAAATAAAAAGACGCGGATTTTCGCTGGTCAAACGGATTTTTTTTATCCGTTTTATCCGTGTAAATCCGCGTCGGTTTTTCTTCTCCCGCGCAGCGGCTTTATTATTCCACATAGTGGTGCTATGCACAAATTTGCGGATTTCCAAATTTTCAAATTAATGTAGAACCTTATTCCTTTTTCAACCTAAATACAAAACCCAAATTCACCACTCCCCAAACCTTACCTTATCAAAATCCCCAGCGTAGGCAGGAGAAATAATGTAAGGTTGTTTTTCGTTGTGGGATCATTTTTTCTATTAAGGTTCATAATTTTGGGAATAAGGTTTTTTAGTGTTGATGAAATGGGATGGCTAACGCAAATAGGCGCTTAAAAAACAACTATTGCTAACATGTTAACGATATTTTCAAATTGTCAAATCACCCCCTTCGTTTCCCTTAATTAACAAGTGTTTTAGGGGTATATGCGTGGATAGGTGTGGTGTTAAAACGAAGTTAAATACATAATATGTACATAATTTAATATGTCTCGTTATCAATGCTATAAAATTGCTTAATTATTCCTAAACAACTTGCATAATCATTATATTATTCCTACATTTACACCCATTTTTTCAAATCAGCTTGAAAACTGATTAAAAAGGAAACTCACACTTCACAATAAATTCAGTTATAAATTAAAATTTTTAAAACAATGAAAAAACAAAACACTCTTCTCAAAGCATGTCTCATGCTAATTGTGGCTGCACTCTTTACATCGGGCAGCTTGTACGCGCAAAACACAATCATTACCGATTTATCCACCCAACC
>CAZBDF010000007.1:0-4037 GCA_964490385.1 uncultured Lentimicrobiaceae bacterium
CGGAAGTTGCCTTAAACTTTCCATCGTCCGGCAGGACATGGAAACGTTAAACCTGAGAGAGTCTCTTTTGATGTTTCGAGGTCCTGCGGACGCTCGAAAGTCGGAAACTGTTCCGGGGGGGAACTTTCCATCGTCCGCCCGTAGCGGACATGGAAACGTTAATAAAAGAATCTGAGAAACCTATACTGACTTTGACAGGTCGGGGAGACTGTCAGGTCAAGCATTCTGGATGGTATTAGGTAAAATCATCAATCACCAATCGTTAATCATCAATCTTAAATTAACTCTTTTCTAACATCAGCCTTTCCCCCTACTGCCCTTTCCCGTGGCAGTTCTTAAACTTTTTTCCACTTCCACATGGGCAAGCTTCGTTTCTGCCAACTTTCTTCTCAACCTTAACGGGTTGCGCTTTTTGCTTTGCCTGGGTATTGCTGTGTGATTGCGAAAGGAGATCTTGCCGTCCCTCCTGCAACCTGCGGCGGTCGGCACGCCTTGGAATTTGTGCTTCACGAACACTCCCGGGGTCTTGAGTTGGAAGATTTCCTTTCAACAGGAAGGAAGTGATCTCGCGATTAATTCTTTGCAGCATAGCTTTAAACAGCTCAAAGGATTCGAATTTGTAGATCAAGAGCGGATCTTTTTGCTCATAAGTAGCATTTTGTACCGATTGCTTCAGATCGTCCATCTCACGGAGGTGTTCTTTCCATGCATCGTCGATGGTGCTGAGCGTTACGTTTTTCTCCATTGAAGTGATGATTTCCTTGCCTTCATCTTCAAATGCCCTTTTAAGATGTGTAACGATCTGTTTGGTTTTTATTCCATCGGTAATGGGAACAGCAATATATTCATAATTGTTATCGCCTTCATACACATCCTTGATGATCGGATATGCTTTTTCGGCAATCTGCTTCATCTTAATTTTGTAGGCTTCGTAAACGTGCTTGAACAATTTTTCGGTGAGTTCGTCAGGATTACCCTGCAGAAATTCCTTTTCCTCCAGCGGAGAAGTAATGGCCATATCTTTGATCACTTCAAGGCGGAAGCCTTCAAAATCACTTTTGGCCTGGTAATCCAATACAATTTGTTCGCAGAGGTCGAACATCATGTTGGAGATGTCAACACCAAGCCGTTCGCCAAACAAAGCATGGTGGCGCTTTTTGTAGATCACCTCACGCTGGGCGTTCATAATATCATCGTACTCGAGCAAACGTTTCCTGACACCGAAGTTATTTTCTTCCACTTTTTTCTGGGCACGTTCGATTGATTTGGTGATCATCGAGTGCTGGATAACTTCTCCTTCTTCGATGCCAATCCTGTCCATGATTTTAGAAATCCTTTCGGAGCCAAACATCCGCATCAGGTCGTCTTCCAGCGAAACAAAAAACGCCGAACTTCCTGGGTCGCCCTGACGGCCTGCACGACCACGTAGCTGCCTGTCAACGCGTCGTGAGTCATGGCGTTCGGTGCCTACAATGGCCAACCCGCCTGCTTCTTTCACACCGGCACCCAACTTGATATCTGTACCACGACCAGCCATGTTGGTTGCAATGGTTACTTTGCCCGGCTGACCAGCTTCGGCAACAACATCAGCCTCTCGTTGGTGCAGTTTAGCATTCAGTACATTATGGGGGATTTTTTTTCGCGTAAGCATCCTACTGAGTAATTCGGAAATCTCCACAGAAGTTGTACCTACCAGCACCGGCCTCTTCTGCTTGACCAGCTCCTCAATTTCAACGATTACAGCATTAAATTTTTCGCGGGTTGTTTTGTAAACAAAATCCTCCTTATCCGCACGGTCAATAGGCCTGTTGGTTGGGATCACCACCACATCAAGCTTATAAATATCCCACAACTCACCCGCTTCGGTTTCGGCTGTACCGGTCATCCCTGCCAACTTGTTGTACATCCTAAAATAATTCTGCAGGGTGATGGTGGCATAGGTTTGCGTAGCAGCTTCAATTTTTACATTTTCCTTTGCTTCGATGGCCTGGTGAAGCCCGTCGGAGTATCGACGTCCTTCGAGGATACGTCCGGTTTGTTCGTCAACGATTTTCACCTTGTTGTCCATCACCACGTATTCCACGTCTTTTTCAAACTGCGAATAAGCACGCAACAGCTGGTTTACCGTGTGCACCCTTTCAGATTTCACTGAAAAGTCGAGGGTGAGTTCGCTTTTTCTTTCAAGCTTTTTTTCGTCACTCAAGTCTGTCTTATCGAGTTCAGCCAATTCAGCACCTAAATCAGGAAGGATAAAGAAATTGTTGTCATCATAAGATTGGCTCAGCAGATCGATACCTTTTTCGGTAAGTTCGATGGAATTGTTTTGTTCCTCAATCACAAAATACAATTCATCAGTGATGATGTGCATGTGCTTGCTTTGCTCCTGCATGTAAAAACTCTCGGTTTTTGTCATCAACGATTTCATACCAGGTTCACTGAGGTATTTAATGACGGCCTTTGTTTTTGGCAGCCCTTTGTGTGCCCTCAGTAGTGCCTCTCCACCTTTTTTCTGGTCGTCATCACTCACCTTATCGCCGCCAAGCAATTGTTTTGCTTCGGCAAGCAACTTGGTAACCAAACTACGCTGTGCGCTATAAAGTTTTTGAACATTGGCTTTCATCTCGTCAAAAAGCTGGTTGTCGCCTTTTGGTGTCGGCCCTGAAATAATCAAAGGTGTACGGGCGTCATCCACCAGAACCGAGTCAACCTCATCCACTATCACGTAATTGTGTGGACGTTGAACCAACTCATCAGGGTTGCCTGTCATATTGTCGCGGAGGTAATCAAATCCAAATTCATTATTGGTACCATAGGTAACATCGGCAAGGTAAGCTTTCCTCCTGGCTTCAGAATTTGGGTCATGCCTGTCGATACAATCAACCGTAAGTCCATGAAAATGAAACAGCAGCCCCATCCATTCCGAGTCACGTTTGGCGAGGTAGTCGTTAACAGTTACCAGATGCACCCCTTTTCCGGGGAGGGCGTTCAAGTAAACCGGCAGGGTAGCAACCAATGTCTTTCCTTCACCAGTCGCCATCTCGGCAATTTTCCCCTCGTGAAGTACAACGCCTCCAATTATCTGTACATCGTAATGCACCATATCCCAATTGATCATGGTTCCACCAGCCATCCACTGACTGTCGAAATAAGCTTTGTCGCCAACAATATTTACATGGTCGTGTTTTGCAGCCAGGTCTCGGTCCATCTGGTTTGCTGTAACTTCCACAGTATCGTTTACCTTGAACCTATTGGCAGTTTCCTTCATCACCGAAAATGCCTCTGGAAGTATTTGGTCCAATATCTCCTGGGACTTTTCGTAGCTTGTTTTTTCGAGTTTATCGATGGTATCGTAGAGTTTCTCCTTCTCATCAACATTCATATCTTCGTTGGCGTTGATTTGCTCCTTTATCTCTTTAATCTTATTTTCATCGCCTGCAATATAATCACTGATACGCTGCTTAAATTCTAAGGTCTTTGCCCTGAGTTCATCGTTGGAAAGATTTTTGATTTTTTCGTAAGCTTCAAGGGTAAGATTGAGCATTGGTTTGAGCTCTTTATTATCGCGATCCGATTTTGAACCTACAATTTTCTTGAGAATATTTTTAAACATAATAAATGTGTGTTTCAAGTTTTAACGTCATCAGCCATATCAACAATAATGCCTTGGAAATATTTCAATGGCACCGGTTTTTTTTGTGTCATGATGACAGATGCAAAAGTAATTGATTTAAATCAGAAAATGGAAAAATGGAATGATGGAGTATTGGAGCAATGGAGTATTGGGGTAATGGGGTGATGGGCTAAATATTATTTTGATGTGCTGGGATCAAAAATGGCTTTTAGTATTTATTAATAATCACCCTCCTTTCTCCTCGTCAAAATATGGTAAAAGGTTATTTTTCAATAGATGAAAATTGTTGTACTAAGGTTTGGAAGCAGCAAGAAAATAAGGTTTTTATCTTGGTAACAAATATTCCGCAAACAAAAAAACCTTATCCTTTTCTTCAACCTTAGTATAAAACCGTACCCCATGAATC
>CAZBDF010000007.1:4137-14904 GCA_964490385.1 uncultured Lentimicrobiaceae bacterium
TTACCTTATCCACGCTAAATCAAGGAACAAAACTATTTTCACTTCAACTATTTTGATCCCGCACGTGCGGGATATTGCGCTGATGAGTAAACGAACGATTTTAATATTTAGGATGCATCCCCCTAAATGGGCGAACAAGTTTGGCTTAAATAGGTTTTATCTCATTGCCAGCACACCAAAATATTATTTAGCCGGGTGATGGGGTGATGGAGCATTAGAGAAAATTTTACAGATTATATACTTTTGTGAAATGAAATCTAAAGATCCTATCGGGGCAGCCCTTGAAGATTACTTAGCTGGAGATAAATCTAGTAAGATCATCGTGAAATCCAACATCACCGAAGATTCGGAAATTCCTGTTGATTATCTTTTTAGGGATGAAATTGATATGCCCGATATTGAGATTAAGGCCTTGCAGCTTTGCCATGGAAGAATTCTGGATGTTGGTGCTGCGGCCGGTTGTCATTCGATTGTCCTTAAACACAAAGGCTGCGATGTTCATCCTATCGACATTTCAGCGAAAGCTATGGAGATAATGAAAAAGCAAGGTTTGGAAGCAGCCAGGCAGACAAACTATTTTGCGTTGAAAAATGAAAAATACGACACCCTTCTATTTCTGATGAATGGAATTGGTATTTGTGGTGAGCTTAAACGCCTGGATGAATTTTTTAGAAAAGCACATGAATTATTGAATCCCGGTGGGCAAATATTGCTCGATTCGTCAGACATTATTTATATGTTTGAGGAAGAGGATGGTTCGCTTACGATTGATTTAAATGCAGCTTATTATGGCGAGGTTGAATACCAGATGATATATGGTGAATGTATTGGACCGAAATTCAAATGGCTATTCATCGACTTTGTTACTTTAGCAGAATATGCCACAAGAAACGGTTTTTCCTGTGAATTGATAATGGAGGGTGGGCATTATGATTACCTGGCGAGGATTACCTAAAAACCAGATTTATTTCCTTTGTAAAAAGGTTAATCTTATATCTCACCTGCCTTATTTAAAGCAAATGAAATAATGTTTTCAGAAAGGTATATGCCTTTTCTGTTCATCCCGGAAATTGCGTTTTTCATTGAGTGGATGTAACCGTTATTTTTAGCTTTGATCATGATTCCAATGGATCCAGTCAGCAACAAATTGTTCAATTTAGCAACCCGTCGCCCCACCTTTTCATCAATACAAACCGTCTTGATATTTTGGTCAAGTGCCATTTGAATAACCGATGCTTCACCAAGATCTAAAACATTGGATAAAAAAGGGGAAATTTTCCGCGGAACATTTACTTTATTAAGGAAACTTGCCTCATTAAACTCTTTTAATGCAAAATCCCTAAAAACACCATTGGAAATTTCTTGTCTAACTTCATAGGGAACGTACACATTATCATAAAGCTGGTTTAAAATATCAAGACTTCCAGTAGCAGCGACAATAGAAATAAGAGGCCCGGTGTTTATTACGATGGAATTCTCAAGCATTTTTTAAATCCGATTCAAGTTCATCATTCTCAAGGTCAATCATATTCACTCCATACTTATGCAAATTTAACAGAAAATAAACTCTATCAACACCAGCAAGTTGCGCTGCCATACCAGATGAAAGTTTATTCATTTCAAAAAATTTTACAGCCATTGCCATTTTAGCATCTGCTTCAAATTGCACTACGGTCTGTTGCAGTGCATCAGGCAAGGTGTCAGGATAATTTATACTTAATTGATGATTCATATCACTAAAATATTTCTCAACAAATTTAACAAAAATCAGCTTACTACAATAATCAACGAGATTCAAGTAATCCTATCGAAGCACAGAAACAGCATTGATGACAAATGAATTTGAGCATACTCCGAAAAGACAAAACAATAAAAGCATGCCACAAAAACATTTTTCAGAATGGGCTCAAAATTCTAGTTTAATCCCTCCTGTTCAACATCCCTAATAAAACCAATCAACCCACTAAAATAAATCTCCTGATCATCATACATCGACAAATGGCTGCCATTGGGGCAATGTGCATATCGGCCTTGCTGAACCTGGCTTGCCATCCATTTCATGTACTCGGGATCCATGGTATCGAAAGCTCCTCCCATGGTGAGTGTTGGCACCGTTATTTTTGATAAATCAGCACTTCTGTCCCAATCTTTTAATCTTGCATCACCAACAACTCCAAATTCGCTTGGTCCCTGCATGGTGACATAAAGTGCATTATTTGTGCGGCTAAACGAACGATTCACCGGTTCGGGCCATTCATCCAGGGGCATCCTTAAAACATGCTCAGGATAGTAATGCTCCGAAATCAATTCAAGGTATTTTGGATTGGAATAATCGCCCTTTTTCTCGAGGGCTTTGATTTCTGAAAGAACAGCAGGGTCGAGTTGCGGCCCCAAAACCTCGTCGGCATATTTAATGTAATCCGGGGCTGATGACATCATGTTTGAAACAATCAGTCCTTTGAGATTTCCCTGGTACTTGAGCGCGTATTCAATGGCAAGTATTCCACCCCAGGATTGGCCATACAAATAGAAATTGCTTTTATCCAATCCAAGCGCCAACCTCACTTGCTCCACTTCTTCAACAAAACGGTCGACGTGCCACAGGCTGGTGTCGTTTGGGCTATCACTAAATCCCGAATCCAACTGATCGTAGTAATAATATTCAATTCCTTCGCCCGGAAAAAACGAGTCGAAACTCTCAAGATATTCATGCGTTGCACCCGGTCCACCATGCAAGAGTAGCAACTTAATTTTGGGATTATTCCCTATTCTTTTAGTCCACACATTAAACTCCCCGGCAGAAGTTTGAATGGGAATCATTTTCACACCACCCGAGAGCACGTCATCTCGCCCTGTGTTGTCAAAATAATCTGCCAGACTGATTGCGCCATCAGTTGGTTGATTGGATGGGTCAGAACTTTTAGGGTTGCATCCAAAGCTAAGTACGAGTACAACAAGCAACAAGAGTAGATTCGTTTTCATCATCAGATTTTCTTTAAATACGTTTCGAGTTAGTTTGGCAGACCATAAAGCATCATTACCACGAAAACAGGGATACATGCTTCCAATTTTCATGGCAAATGTAGTTAAGCAGAATAACCTATCCCTAAATTTTTGGATTTTTATAAGTATTTGGCAAATCGGTGGGCGTTTCCTTTTTTTGTCTGACGTTTCCATGTCCGCCAGCTGGCGAACGATGGAAAGTCGGGAGGTAAACTTTCCATCGTCCGTACGGACATGGAAACGTTAATAAAAATGAAAATAACCAAACCAGAATATTCAACTATTGAAGCTGACAAGAGACTAGTTTAAATCTAACATACAACCTGGAATTGGGTCACACTCCTTATACAGAACAATGAACTCAAGACTCTCTCCCCCCTAAAAATCATCACTCCCCGAATCAGGTTCACCACTATCCCCATTTCTGTCGCTTGGACTGCTTTTGTAATTGTTGATTTTCCAGCTTAGGCTGAGTGAGAAAATGGGTGCTTCACGATTGAAATACATGTAGGAATAAAAACCTTCTCCTTCGGAGGTAAACTCATGTTTGGCCGATTTGAAGAGATCACGCACCGAAAATGTTGTAGTAAGTTGCTTACTGAAAAAATCCTTTTTCAAAGCAAGGTTCGTCATAAAAAACCCTGAGCTGCTTCCCTGTGCCGTAACCGATGGACCAATATATCGGCCATTGACCTGGAAACGAAATTCCGCCGGGATCATGAAAACAAGGTTCATATTGGCCCTCCAATTGGTACTGCTCACATCCACCTGCTCGTTGTCAACCTGGCCATCAAGTCGGTAATCATAAACTGTACCCGAAAGCATCAGTTGCATCCAATCGACGGGCTTGGCATTTACCATCAATTCCAGCCCTAGAGCGTAATCCTTATCCAGGTTTTCAAAAGTATTGAGCATGATACCATCATCCTGTAAAGTACGGATGCGTGTAATTTTATTCTTGGTAATGCGGTAATATCCCTCCATGGTTACCAAAGCACCAAGAATCCTTTTTTGGTATCCCAACTCGTAAGAATCGATGTACTCGGGTTGAAGGTTTGGATTTCCCTGACGGATATTGTAGGCGTCCATGTAACTAACAAAAGGATCGAGGTACCAGCCACGTGGCCTGTCGATACGGCGGGTATAGCTGGCAAGCACCTGATCTTTGTTTTTAAAACTTTGTGAAAGATGTATGGTGGGAAAATAATCCCAGCGGTCGATCAAAGATGCATCGGCAGAGTTTGCATTCTTAATTTCCCGGTAGGTATATTCGCCGCGCATCCCCAGCTGGTAACCAAACATCTTGTAGGTATTTGCATAAATTGCATAAACAGAATAAATATTTCTTTGAAAATCGCTGGAATTGGAATACAGGTCATTTTCCACCCAATCATTCGTTAGGCTATCCATTTGGTAGAAATAATACTCTTCGTTATCAGTTTCGAAACGTGCCTGCCCACCGGTTTCAAATTTACCTTCTTCGCCAATTGGTTTGGTATAGTCAAGTTTAAAGCGCAATTCGTGGTTGGCGTCTTCTTCGTTGGTCCTAATCAAAACCGGCTTAATATCGAGGCTGTTCCAATTATCATCAGTAAAAGTTTCATTCTGGTCTTCAATATCATCGCCCTTGCGGTTCGAATAGTAAGCAAGTGCCTCCAATTGTTGTCCGAAATCGTCGAACTTATGGAACAAGTTTAGGCGGCCACTGTAGTAATTTCCACTTCTGTCGCTTTCACTGGTTGTTATGCTGTAGGCATCCGTTGTTATCGGATCGGTAAATACATGCAAATATGAATCATATCCCCCGCCACGGCTATAATTGCCAATCCTTCCAAGTGCTGAAATGGTGGTTTTTTCGCTGGCAAAAAAATCGGCGCCCAGCCTCACACCATATCCATCCCTGGTCCTGTTGCGCGCACCATTGGAATACCTGAACTGGGTTGTATCGTCCTGGTAAGTTTCTGTTTTCGATTCACGATCGCCACTATGTTTGTGCTTACGGTAGTCGACACCTCCAAAAACATTGAATTTTCCGGTCCGGTAATTCAGTAAAAAATCGGCACCGTATTTATCCCCGGTTGCAACTGACGCATTTATAATCCCGGTTAAACCTCCCTTTTTCTTATCCTTCAATATCACATTGATGATACCTGCAACACCATCGGGATCGTATTTTGCCGATGGATTGGTGATGATTTCTATCTGGTCGATGTTGCTTACCGGTATTTGCTGCAAAGCATCGGTACCCTGCAACACGCTTGGGCGACCGTCAATTAAAACCGTAAAACTGGAACTTCCGCGCATGCTCACATTTCCATCGATGTCCACATCAACCGAAGGTACATTTTCAAGTGCGTTTATCGCCGTGCCACCTTGTGCCATTATGTCCTTTTCAACATTTATAACCTTCTTGTCAATTTTATATTCGAAGTGCTCGCGCTCCGCGGTAATTTCTACAGCCTGCAAATTTTCGGCAGAGGGTTGAAGTTGTATTTCACCAACATCAAAGGCCTTGTTTTTTGGGTTGATCATGATGCCATCTTTCTGTAACTTGTTGTATCCAATAAAGTTGGCAACAAGGTAAAATCGGCCATAGGGAACTTTTTCCATCCTGAAACTACCATCTGCATCAGATACAGTTCCGGCAGCCATTGTAGAATCGCGCATGCTAAAAAGCACCACGTTGGCATATTCCATCGGAACACCTAAAAGGGCATCAGTAATTTTTCCGATAACAATTCCTTCAGGAGGCATGTTTGCAAGGTCAGGCCTTCCACCACCACCGCCACCACCAGGACGCTGGGCCAATATTCCGAAGGTGATAGTGAGCAGAAATATGGACAAGGTAATTTTCTTGATCATCGAACTTAGTTATTTAAGCGTAAAAGTTTACCAATATCAAACTGGAAAACTGAATTTCATTTTTAGACAAATACAAAAACAATATTATTCCGTTTTGGTTTAAAAATAGTTGATTTAGTAAAATCTGGCGATTGCTTGTCCACACAGGGCGTGGTTGTAACCAGCCTAATTAATTCATGAATAAGTAGTGATATCGAATAAATAGCCCCGTCTGCCAGCTGGCAGACGGGGACTGAAACACGTGACCTGATGGCCCCTGAAAATCTGACTAACTCCGGGCTTTAGCCCGGAGATTAAAGGCTCATTGTTTCTAATGGGCTTTAGCCCAAACCTTGATTATTCAGGCTAAAACTACAAAAACACCATATTCTCTTTCGAAGTGGTTTTTTCGCAATAGTGACAACGAAGTTTCAGTTCATCTTCGTTCTTAATTACATCAAACCTGGTTGGGATATCTTCATTATTGGTGATACAGTTTGGGTTGAAGCATTTTACAATTTTTGCAATTGCATCCGGGGTATCAACCCTTTTCTTTTCAACCACCTTGAAATCTTTTATTAAAATCAGTGTTGCATTTGGGGCAACCAGGGCAATTTTATTGATTTCGTCGCTGGCGAAATAAGTGTTTCTCACTTTGATAATACCTTTTTTTCCAAACTTCTCACTATCGAGGTTGGTACCAAACAATATTTGCTCTTGCGATTTATGGAGGTTGAGCATCTTGATAACCTGAAACACGTTACTTGCAGGGATATGGTCGATTACGGTGCCGTTTTGAATGGCCGATACTTTTAGTTCTTTTCTTTGTTCTGTATTTTGCATGATTTGTTTTTTTTCTTTTTCTTTTAAAAATTTGAGTTAATGCTTACAATTTGGGTTTCACTTAGCAGAGTGTAAAATTGTTAAATTGTTGAATTGCTATATTGTTAATTTCTCATTAGTGTATTTGATGAGATGGTTTAGTTCAAAAGGTAATTTCTGAAGTTCACCCAGAATGTGTTGATATTGTTCATCAGTAAGTAACTTTCTTACTTTCGACTTTTCGTTCCAATCAAATGATTCTTGCAAAGAACCCTGGCTATAGCGATAAAACTTGATCTTATCTTTTTTGTGATAGCGTCCAAAACCCTCGGCAATATTTGCAGAAATAGAATCAACTGCCTCAATAAATTGCCCCCCGGGATGCTTCTTCGCGAACCTCTCCCAGTTCGTAACCACATCCCAAACGAAATTGCTCAAGTTAAATGCAATTTTGTAAGAATTAAGATCATTCAGTTTCAAGTATTTCTTATCCATTTAACAATTTAACAATATAGCCATTCAACCCTTCAACCCTTCAACCTTTCAACCTTTCAACCCTTCAACCTTTCAACCTTTCAACCTTTCAACCCTTCAACCATTCAACAATTTAACCCCCGCATAGGCGGGATTTCGCTTCGCTCAACATTTAGCAATTTAACCATTTAACAGTTTAACAGTTTAACAGTTTAACAGTTTAACCATTTAACAATCTCCCCTACTTCACCCCTAATATAGTCGCCAAAAGTGCCTGACGCACAAACACCCCATTGAGCGCCTGCTGAAAGTAATATGCCTTTGGATTGCTGTCAACATCTGTAGAAATTTCATTTACCCGTGGCAGGGGATGTAAAATCCGCATATTTTCTTTGGCATCAGCCAGCATACTGTTATCGAGGTTGTAGGCATTTTTCACTTTTTCATACTCCATCGGGTCCGAAAACCTTTCGCGCTGAATCCGTGTCATGTAAATGATGTCAGCTTTCGGGATCACTTCTTGCAAATCGGTGTATTGATGATAAGTCAGTTTATTTTCCTTGATGGGCCTTTTAACATAACTCGGCAGTTTCAATTCAGGTGGAGAAACCAAATGATAGGTAGTATTGAACTGCGACAATGCAATAGAAAGTGAGTGAACTGTCCTGCCATATTTTAAGTCTCCGACAAAAGCAACATTTAAATTGTCGAGCGTTCCTTGTGTTTGAAGGATCGAATACATGTCGAGCAAAGTTTGGGTTGGGTGCTGATTGGCACCGTCGCCTGCATTGATAATGGGAACAGGCGAAACTTCACTGGCATAACGTGCACTTCCTTCTTTGGGGTGTCGCATAACAATAATATCCGAATAATTACTTACGGTTAAGATGGTGTCCTTTAGCGATTCGCCTTTGGATACACTGGAAGATGCCGCGTTAGAAAAGCCAATTACTTTTGCATCCAGCCTGGAGGCTGCACTTTCGAAACTTAACCGGGTACGGGTTGAAGGTTCAAAAAACAAGGTTGCCACAACATTATCGGACAGGATTTTTTGGCTGGGATTTTTCTCAAATTCTGTTGCCAGGCTTAGAATTTGCATTTGTTCCTCTTTGGTGAAATCGGTAATTGAAATTAAACTTCTGTTTTTCATTGATTTGATATTGATTTTATAAAATTTTCAATTTTTAAAACAAAAAAAAAGAAGTATCTCTTAAGAAATACTTCTTTGCTTTGACACTCATGTTATGTTTTTCCTCCTGGAATTTTTGACGATCTCATATTGGCCGCAAAAGTAGTACATGCTAGTTCCATTTTGAAAATATTCTTTTGAATAGTTTTTAACAGGAAGAAGGGAGATGTTAGAAAGTGGAGGGGAGACAGAAGGTTTAAAACCGGGTAATAGGATGCATAGGGGAAATAGGGTTTATAGGGTATAGGATATACGGTATAGAAATGCTAACGATTATTATTTTTCGTCTGGACAATCGGGTAGGTATATTAAATAGAAAAGGCATAATAAGAAAATAAGGTGTTTTTGATAAACGATATGCGAAGGGTTCGCAGCCCTGACCGAAGGGAAGGGATAGCAACCCTGGGTTGGGAAAACGAAACCAGGGCTGCCATCCCCTTGTTCCCCGGGGCTTGCCTGCCTCGCCGACCCGCTTCTCCTTAGCTCCAGCGAGGCTAGCAAGGCGGGCATCACTTGCATTAACCTACATGGGAATTTCGAATATCGAACCGCTGAATATCGAATAATGAAGTAAGGCAGCTACCTTATAGTTGCTATTTTTGATTGATGATTGTTGGTGTGTGGAACCTTGCATCGTCCGACAAAGGAGGACATGCAAGTGTCAAAAGGCCGATTATGAATATTGAATATCGAACCGCTGAATATCGAATATTGAAATGAGGCAAAACTATTTATGATTGATGATTAACGATTTTTGATTGGTGATGTGATGGAGACCGTGCATCGTCTGACAAAGGAGGACATGCAAGTGTCAAAAGGCCGATTATGAATATTGAATATCGAACCGCTGAATATCGAATATTGAAATGAGGCAAAACTATTTATGATTGATGATTAACGATTTTTGATTGGTTGATGTGATGGAGACCTTGCATCGTCTGACAAAGGAGGACATCAAGCATCAAGAAAATGAAATATAAGATTTATAACAAGAAGGGTCCGCAGCCCTGACCGACCAACCTTCTCTGCCTCCGCGAAGCTACGGCGAAGCAGGGCGCTTCGCTTTGGTGGGCGATGAGGGAAGGGATAGCAACCCTGGGTTAGGAATACTTCATTTCGGCGAGGCAGGTTTGATTTTTGATATGAGATTTTAGGAGGCAACATCAAAAATCTAATATCTTACATCAGACTTCGTCCGCCGCCAAAGGCTTTGGCCGACGGAGGCTGATATCAATAGTTTTCCATATCCGATCTAAACTACACACATCTACCCAAAACGAATGTTAAGTAAAAACACCCCTTCGTTCAGTGAGAAGTCTCCTTCGTTCAGTGAAACATACTTTTTAACATTTTATACATTAACCCCGCGAAAAGTTTTTCTTGCTTTTGCTTTTTTCATGCGTTATCTTTACCGCACTTAAAAACAAAAAAACAATGATGGCTTCCCCTGCATATCATTTCTCGTCCAGGTCGGTTTTCTTCCGCCCCTTTCCATTTTTTCTTTTTTTTATTTCCAAACCCGTTTCTAATATTCATTCTGCCCTGCTTGGATGGATAAGGATGATAGAGAAGAGAAGAGAAGAGAAGATAAGAGAAGAGAAGATAAGAGAAGAGAAGAGAAGAGAAGAGAAGAGAAGAGAAGATAACAGCCTCCCGATTATAATTCCCGTTACTCCCAAAAAGTATTCCCTCCTTAACTCCTCTTGCGGCAAAAATACAATTTCCCGGCAAAATCAATATGAACAGAAAATAAATTTTGATTTTGCCAACTTTTCACATTCTATTTATAACTAACAGAATATCATAATGAAAAAAATATTCATAATATGCGTAATTGCAATATTTGCTTTCAGCGCGTGTAAAAAAGAAAACACGGGCGATGTAAACTACACGCCCCAAACCGACAGCCAAAACATCAAAGCCCTGATCCTTGGTTTTAAGGACAAGCTCGATAACAACCTGAAAGACGGCACCGCCTATGAAGCCGATAGTGCGGTGTGGTACGTGGAAGGCCTGCTTAACTACGAACAAGCCAACAATGCACATAACTTTAGCGGGCTTGAATTTTATAAAGATTCAGTATTACTGAATGCTACCAACGGTGAAATACCGATACAGGAACTCAATGATGCATATGCATATTTTGATGGTGTAATTGCATCTATCCTTGAACAAGCCAACGACCCATTGCTTAATATCGACCTTATTGATGTGAGTATTTCTGAAACCGGGCTTAAAGATGGTTCTGCTGAAATGGAATTAGTAGTTTCGACTGGAAGAGGCATATCAACAAATTATACCCTTTTTGAAGAAGACGAAGACTGGTATTGGGGGGATGACTTAGGAGCATGTGGTGAGAATACAAGTAATGAGGTAAAAGACGCTGCAGACACACTGGAATATTTATTCAATCACCCAAATTCAGTTGGACAAGGCGG
>CAZBDF010000007.1:15004-26723 GCA_964490385.1 uncultured Lentimicrobiaceae bacterium
TTGGGTATGAAGAATTGAATTATTATCTCAGTAAATTTGATTATATAAAAGCAGATGCCCAACCTACAGGAAAAACGTTTAAATCTGTAGATGTTTGGGACATGAGTTTTGGGAACCCTCCTAATGGTTTCTGGCATTGGTACATAATGTACTATGGGGTATTGAGTGAAGACCCCAACAACTAATATACAATTTAAACAAAATGAAGGGGGCGTAAGGCCCTCTTCTCTAACTAACCAAATTAAAACTTTAAGATATGAAATATACCTACCTTCTTATTATACTAACATTTGCGGGTCAATTGTTTTCACAAAATACTTTTTTTAAGGTTTACAGCACACATCTGGAGGAACTCTCCCATGAAGTAGCTCAAACCACTTACGGAAATTTTATTATTACGGGAAAAAGATCAAGCGGTTATTATGAACGTGATAGTAAAGGGCTGATTATGCTGATTGACGAAAATGGCCAGTTGATAAAAGAGTTCACAACCGAAAATGATACCTTATCTGGTTTTGCCACAATTGATAAAAAACCAGGCCAAAATGATGTTTACCTCATAACGGGCTTTCAGGATTCCATCTCTAACGCTAATCGAATATTTTCAGTAGTACTATACGAAACAGATGAAAATATAGAAATACTTTCAAGGAATACAGTCTTCAGTCTCAACAATATTATGGTAAGGCCCAGTAAGTCAACATTTAAAAATGACAGTACAATTTTGTTATTAACCAGACGCATGGACGAGACATTTACTTACCCAACTCCTCAATTTATAGTGACCGAAATACGATTGCCTGCCGACAGCATCAGATCGTATGTTTCAAGTATAGAGAGTATAAATCTACCAGAAGACATTCTTTATATCCCGAAAAATAATGAAACACATGTTTTGTATATTGGACATCACTTTGATGACACATTCACAACCAAAATTCTCAAACTCGATGATATGTTAAATGTGATAACAACTATGGAGCCGCCCGCTTTTATGTTAACACAAGCATGCTCCACCACGCTTACCGATTCTACATATCTTATAGCCGCAACAACTTTCCCCTCCTCTGGCCTTTACACTACGAGGGATATTGCTGTCTGGAGAGTGGACGAGGATGGAAATGGTATTAATGGGACACAATATAACAATCATCAGGACACAATTTTGTATGCTGGAGAAGGCGGCTCTAACACAATAATACTTAACGATACCATTTTCGTTGTAGGCACCCATAATGTGCACCCATCTGCTGTTCCCTGGCAGAGTTCACCATCCTGGATACAAGTTACCAAGTTGGATATGGAATTAAATATCCTAAGTCATCATTTTCATGGTGGCGATGCATTTTATATGCCCTGTTTCGTTATCCCAACCCTGGATAATGGGATGTTAATTACAGGATATATTTATGACTATAACAGCGGAGAACAACAACACGATATTTTTGCATTAAAACTCAACTCCAATGGGATGATAGTTGATGTGCCTGAAAATGCACCCTGGCAAAGCACTGAAGCCATCCTTTACCCAAACCCAGCCAGCGAAATGATAAACATCGAGTTCAGCCAGGTTTATCAAAAAGCCAATTTTCAATTAATGGATATTGGTGGGAAAGTGGTGTTGGAAACACAGCTTAACTCAAATTACCAAAGCATCAATATTTCAACCCTCCCGGCAGGAACGTATGTTTATAGGATTTTTAATAAAGAGGGGTTGGATGAACGGGGGAAGATTGTGGTGGAATAGGGAAAAGGGAGAGAGTAGAGGGTTGAAGAAAATTGATGATTGATGATTGCAGGTTGTTGATTGTTGATGTGATGGAGACCTTGCATCGTCCGAAGGTCATGCAAGCGTCAGATTGGGAAATAAGGTATATAGGGTGTATAGCGTTTATAGGGAGAAAAGGTGCATAAGGTTTATGGGGATTTCGATTTATGATTGTCGGTTGATGATTTTTGATTAATGATTTATGAGAACATCGCCCTACATCGGTCACACGTCATCTGTCAGCAAAGGGTTTAAATCCCTGACTGCAGGGATGGGGTGGAAACCCTGGTCGGCGGTGATAAAGCCAGGGCTGCCATCCCCTCGTTCCTCGGGGCTTGCATCCCTTACACCCTTACATCTCACATCCATCCATACGGACGCCTTGTGGTCGTAAGGACTTCTGACATTAATAGTCCAACCAAGGAAGTATTAATATCGACTCAAATCATATGGCGAAGGGTTCGCAGCCCTGACCGACCAACCTTCACTTTGTTTCGGCTGGCAGAGAAGGAAGGGATAGCAACCCTGAGTTGAGAAAACAAAACCAGGGATGCTATCCCCTTGTTCCTCGGGGCTTGCATCCCTTCCACTTACTTGTTTCAGGTTTCTATATCTAATCTTTGTTATAAAAATCTGTACTCTCAAAAATCTTATCGGCCGATTTAGCTATAAAACCCGAATAAAGTTTCCCGTCAGCATCAGGATAACGACGGGCAAATTCGTAGTAACAACCAGGCACTTCAAAGGAACCTTCCTTAAAATCAACCGCTACAATTTCCGACTTGAGACTTGATTGCTCCAAAAGTTGCTCCGGAGTTCCTTTAATCTCTCCACCCGAATCATTCATCTGGTAACCATTGTTTTTTAAAAAGCTGTTTACTTTTTCTATTGTATCCAACTTTGTAAGTTGATTGATACTTACAGTAAAATGATTGGCACAAAAACCATAAACATACAACCATGCTGCATATTCCGATTCTGTGCGCAATTTTTGATAAACTTCGTAGGATGGCATTCCCCATAAATTTCCGGAATAAATCAAATCATCCGACTGAAGTTTTTCCTCAGGTATGGCATCAACAAGTTGTTTTACTGTTTCCTGCAGGAAGGCACTAAATTCCCTGGTTAATAATTGGCTGATGAAAACCCGTGGGGCTTTTTCGTCAGTTTTGTGCTCGTAATGCTTGGCAAATAATTTCTTAGCCTCAAACTGATAGCTCCCTTTTTCCTCGTAACCGGCAGCCAAAAATGGTTTTGCCAGCACATCAACATTAATCCGTGGATCGTCAAAAGTCCTGAAAGCGATATGATCGTTCAATACTACCTCACCTTCAGCAATAAAAAGATCGTGTACTTTTTGTACTGACGGGTTTTGCCCGGAATAGGCTTCCCAAAGTTCTTCAAAAATTAGTTCTTTTTTCATACTCAATTTTATAAATATACTTACTATTTAAATTCTCTTCCCTAACCTGTAATTGCAACCCTATAAAAGCTATGATGTTAAAACATCCCGTCAATAAATTCCTCCCTTGAAGTATTTTTAAAATAAAGGCCAATATCTATTTTCGATAGCGCCTGTTTAATGTTTTTTTGATCATGCTGTTTGCCTGTCAGCAAGGCTTCAATTTCTGAAGTATCTTTCAGGCTGAAATAATCGCCATAAATCTTTGCTTTTCCGATGACACCTTGCTTCACATCAAAATTAAATTCGATGTGGCCGCCATCGGTTTTTATGTTGCGTTTGAAGTTGTACTTCGGTGAATAACCGTAGTTCCAGTTCCAGGTATTGTATTTCTGCTCCACCATTTTTTCAATTTTCTCTACATCTTCATGGCTAAATTCAATCACTTTGAAATCATCAAACTTATCGGCGATATGGCCATGAATCAGTTTTTCAAAACCTAAGACATCGAGTGGTTGACTAAGATGCTCGCTGATATTGGTAACACGGCTGCGGACTGATTTGATGGCTTTATCCTGAAACTTCGAAGGATCGACCTTTAAAGCTTTGGATAAATTAGAAAGCTGTGCCGAAAAAAGTAAGGTCCCGTGGTGCAATACCCTTTTCCTGAAAACGTGTTCGGCATTTCCCGAGAATTTTCTGCCATTAATTGTCAGGTCGTTTCGCCCCTCGAATTTAGCTTCTATCCCCAGCTTATCCAAAACTTCAATAATTGGCTGCGTGAATTTTCTAAAGTTTATCAATTTATCAGCCTCACCATTCTTGATAAAAGTAAAATTGAGGTTGCCCAAATCATGAAAAACTGTTCCGCCACCGGTAATCCTACGCACAACCGGAATATTGTTTTCCTTCACGAAATCAAGATTGATTTCAGCAAGCGTATTTTGGTGTTTGCCAACAATTATGCAGGGTTCATTTCGCCACAACATAAAAACATCATCCGAAAACTCCTTAAGCACGTACTCCTCGGCTGCAAGGTTAAAATATGGATTGGTATTTTTTCTTTCGATACAAAGCATTGATTCAAATTTTCAGAACGCAAAAGTAGGATGATAAAAGATTAAGAGAAGTTTAATTGGGGAGATTTAGAAATATTTAACAGAAGGGGGGGGAGTAGTTTTCAGTCGGCAGTGCCGAAAAACCAGAAATCTCTGATTTCATAGTTTTTCGAGCATCCTCGAAAAGTTACGAAAATTGAAAATTTTCCACTTTTCGGGATCTTCAGTTCTCAGTCCAATGTAAATAAGTTAAGTGTTTTATTTACGATTGATGATTAATCCCGTACGAGCGGGACTGATTTTTTGCCAGAGGCATCCACATGGGAGATTTTTTGTTAGGTGATAGTCAGGAACATCTTAAATCAAAAATCGCCTGCCTCGACCGGCAAGGCGGATTAATCGACAATCACAAATTCACATCTTTATTTGCGATTGATGATTAACGAATGTTGATTTTTGATTTTTTGTTAGGTGATAGTCAGGAACATCTTAAATTAAAAATCGCCTGCCTCGACCGGCAAGGCGGGTTAATCGACAATCATAAATTCACATTTTTATTTTACCTTATTAGCATTGGTCCTCCATCTCCCGTCTTCTGTCTTCTGTCTTCTGTCTTCTGTCTTCTGTCCTCCGTCTCCCGTCTCCCGTCTCCCGTCTTCCGTCTCCTGTCTTCCAGCTTCAAACTTCCCACCTTCTACGCTCTCCCAATCATACTCAATCTCATGCAAAAAAAGGCCAAGCGCGGGTACCGACATCCCGGCAATACCACGGTTTTTGCTTTCAATCACCTCCCTGAACCCGTCCAGTGTAAGTGCTCCTTTTCCTACCTTGATTAAAGTGCCTACAATCGCCCTAACCATATTTCGCAAAAAGCGGTCGGCAGTAATTGTAAATATCAGGCATCCCTCCTCTTCTATCCAATTTGCAAAAGTAATTTTGCAGTTATTGGTTTTAACGTCAGTATGAAGTTTCGAGAAACTGGTGAAATCTTCGTAGTCAAATAACAGCTTCGCAGCATCATTCATTTTATCAAGATCAAGCGCGGATTGGTAAGACCAGGCATAAGATTGATTAAAGGGATCCTTCGTTTGCGAAATATAATATTTGTAGGTTCTCAACTTCGCATCGAAGCGGGTGTGGGCATTTTCTTTTACAGGAAAAATTTTTTGAATAGCTATGTCCTGAGGTAAAAAGTGGTTTAGCTCGTGACGCAGCTCAATAAGTTGTATTTCATTTAGGTTCTTATCGAGATCGAAGTGGGCAAAAAACTGCCTGGCATGCACCCCGGCATCTGTCCTGCCACAGCCAACAATCCTACCCTCAAACCCGGCTTTAAACTTTAAACCTTGTTCAATCATGCTTTGTACACTGGTCGAATTTTCCTGAACCTGCCAGCCATGATAGGCAGAGCCATCGTACGAAAGTTGGATAAAATATCTCATTAGTTTAGTTTTATTGTATTTATTTAGCTGCTCACTATCAACTCAAATTGCCGCTAGCATAGACCCCCTCTAACTCCCCCTTGAGGGGGAGAATGCCACCGCACTGGCTACTGCAGTCGCTTGTGCGGCTGGTCTCCCTTCCCCTCAAGGGGAAGGGGTGGGGATGGGGTCATTAGAATTTGGCAAAGAATACAAGCACCTAAAAAATTACGTTTTATTTAACTTCTCAGCTTACTTGTAGTTTTGTTAATACTGACAAAAAATCAACAGAGAAAAAGCAAAAATAAGCCTTTCGATAGATTAAAATTTTTGAATGCTGTGCTGCAAAATCGGAACTAAAATAATTTCGTGCTAACTTTTTCAAATTCAATACAAAGCAAAAACATCAAGTATTGTAATTATTTAGATAACTGTATAATTTAAACCCAGTCTAAACTTAACGGAAATGCCTGTGAATATTGACATTCCAATGGACAATCTATTTATAATATTTCTAAATTTCCACAGCAGTTTGCCATCAAAATATTTCACCTTAGATTTGCATTGTTAAACGATTAACAACTGAAAAAACCAGGAAAAAATTTACAAAGTCTATAACTCTATTGTATAAATCACAAACAAAAAAAATTTATGGCAACTAACGTAGAGAACATCATTGAAAAGTACAATACGGATAAAACCAGGTTGATGGATATCCTTATTGACGTTCAATCGGAGTATGGGTACATACCGGCTGAAGCAATCAAGAAGATAGCTAAGGGGCTGGACATTTCCCGGGCAGACGTTGAACAAACGATGTCGTTTTATCATTTCTTTTCCGACACGCCAACGGGTAAATATGCCATTTACCTGAACGACAGTGCGGTTGCGAATATGATGGGCCGCCAAAAGGTTAAAGAAACCCTTGAACACGAAACAGGGATTAAGTTTGGTAGTGTTACAGCCGACGGAATGATTGGTTTGTTTGACACTGCTTGTATTGGGATGAACGACCAGGAGCCTGCAGCATTAATCAATGGCAAGGTATTTACCAACCTTACACCCTTCCGTATTAAAGAGATCATCCGCGACATTAAATCGGGCAAGGCTGTCGAAGAAATGTACACCGCTGCTTATGGTGATGGTCAAAACCGCAATGAGCTGATCATGGCGGAAGTTCAGAACAATATCCGCAAAACGGGCCCGATCCTTTCGAATGACTATACCCCGGGTATTGTAATCTGGAAGAAACTCCCGAAAATGACACCCGAAGAGGTAATTGCCGAAGTAAAAGGATCGAATATCCGTGGCCGTGGCGGTGCCGGGTTCCCAACAGGTTTGAAATGGGAATTTTGCCGTAAAGCCAAAGGCGAGAAAAAATATATTTTCTGTAATGCTGATGAGGGCGAGCCCGGAACTTTTAAAGACAGGGTTATCCTTACCGAAAACCCAAAACTTCTCTTCGAAGGAATGGTTATCGCCGGATATGCCGTTGGTGCCGATGAAGGTATCGTTTACATCAGGCACGAATATACTTACCTGAAAAAATATCTTGAGAACCTCCTCCAGGGGGCTCGCGACAGGAACCTGTTAGGAAAAGATATTGGTGGAATCAAAGGATTTAATTTTGATATCCGTTTGCAATTTGGTGCTGGCGCTTATGTTTGTGGTGAGGAATCAGCACTCATCGAATCGGCAGAAGGAAAACGTGGCGAACCACGCGACAGGCCTCCATTCCCGGTTGAAAAAGGCTACCTTGACATGCCAACTGTTGTCAACAATGTTGAAACACTTTGTTCGGTAGTAAAAGTGCTGCTGAATGGTGGTGAATGGTACAAGAGCTTTGGAACCAAAGATTCGACAGGAACTAAACTCTTGAGTATATCAGGTGATTGTAAATACCCTGGTGTATATGAAGTTGAATGGGGTTTCTCGGTAAGGGACATCCTTGAAATGGTTGGTGCTGATGAAGAAAACACCCAGGCTGTACAAATGGGCGGCCCATCAGGCACACTTATCGGCGCGGACGAATACGACAGAATTGTTTGTTTTGCCGACCTTGCGACCGGTGGCTCGCTAATTATCATTGGGAAGCACCGCGATATCCTCGCAGACGTGGTAATGAACTTTACTGACTTTTTCATCGAGGAATCCTGTGGTTCATGTTCAACATGCCGCAACGTCACCTATCTGATGAAGAACAAACTTGAAAAGATTATGGATGCCCGGGGTGTTGAAAGTGACATCACCGACCTTGAAGAATGGGGCAAGATACTCAAAGTTAGCCGCTGTGGCTTAGGCCAAACTGCCGGCAATCCCATCTTAACAAGCATCAAGAATTTCCGCCATCTATATGAAGACATGGTTCAAAAAGACAAGGATTACGACAGCACCTTTGATATGGCTGAATCAGTTAAAGCATCATGCGACGCTGCAGGCAGGATTCCAATCCTCAACTAATCATTAATAATAAAATTGTAAAAATTATAATATGAGCACATTAGTAAAATTTAAGATTGACGGTGAAGAGTGTATGGCCGAATCAGGCAAATACATTGTTGAGGCCGCTCGTGAAAATGGCATTTACATCCCGACTTTGTGCAACATCAAGGACGTAAAGCCACGTGGTTCGTGCCGTGTATGTAGCGTTTTGGTCAACGGAAGGCCGATGACTGCTTGCACAACCCCTATTTCTGACGGTATGGAGATCGAAAATAATACCGCTGAAATCAATGACATCAGAAAAGCAATCATAGAGGCGCTATTTGTTGAAGGAAATCACTTTTGTCCTGCCTGCGAAAAAAGCGGAAACTGTGAATTACAAGCTCTGGGATATCGTTTCCAGATGATGGTACCACGCTTCCCCTATGATTTCCCTACAAAAGAAGTGGATGCTTCCAACCCAAAGATCATCAAAGATTTCAATCGTTGTATCCTCTGTAAACGCTGCATCAGGGCCATCAAAACTGAAGATGGTAAAAATGTTTTTGCTTTCCATAAAAGAGGACGTAATTTAGAGATTGTACTTGATAAGGAACTTGGTGACAAGCTCACTGATAAGCTGGCAAAAGAAGCTGTTGAAATTTGTCCTGTCGGAGCCTTACTTTCAAGAGAAGAAGGTTACCAGGTACCTATCGGAAAACGCACCTATGATGTTGAACCCATCGGCAGCGATATTCAAAAAAAATAAAAAAATAAGGAGAACATAAAAATGAGTAAACCAATCGTAGCTACAACATCACTTGCAGGTTGCTTTGGATGTCACATGTCACTTCTCGACATCGACGAACGTATCCTGGATTTGATCGAACTGGTGGAATTCAATAAATCACCCATCGACGATATAAAAGAATTTACGAAAATGTGCGACATCGGCCTGATTGAAGGCGGTTGCTGCAACAGCGAAAACATTCACGTGCTGAAAGATTTCAGGAAGAACTGCAAAATCCTGGTTTCACTAGGCGAATGCGCCATCATGGGCGGACTGCCTGCATTGCGCAATGGTATCCCCATCAAAGAATGCCTTGACGAAGCATACCTGAATGGACCAACAGTACGGGATAACGAAAAGCAAATCATACCTAACGATGATGAACTTCCGATGCTTTTGGACAAAGTATATCCTTGTCATGAAATAGTAAAAGTTGACTATTACCTGCCAGGTTGCCCACCAAGTGCCGATTTGATTTGGAATGCTTTGGTTGCCCTGGTTACAGGTGATGAAATGAAACTGCCATACGAAGTTGTTAAATTTGATTAATCTAAAAAAGAATAAATCATGGGACAGAAAATAACCATAGAACCGGTAACCCGTGTTGAAGGACACGGAAAAGTTACCATTCATCTGGATGATAAAGGAAATGTTAGCAGGACACGGTTACACATCGTTGAGTTCCGCGGATTTGAACGCTTTGTACAAGGACGCCCTTATTGGGAAGCTCCGGTTTTGGTACAACGTTTATGCGGAATTTGCCCTGTTAGCCACCACCTGGCTGCTGCCAAAGCACTCGACGTAATTGTTGGTGCAGGTACTGGTGACGGACTTACACCAACAGGTGAAAAAATGCGCCGCCTGATGCATTACGGACAGACATTCCAATCGCATGCACTTCACTTTTTCCACCTCGCATCTCCCGACTTGCTTTTCGGTATTGATAGCGATCCGCTGATGAGAAACGTTATTGGCGTTGCCCTCAAACATAAAGACCTTGCAGTCCAGGGTGTGATGATGCGTAAATTCGGACAGGAGATAATCAAAGCCACTGCCGGTAAGAAAATTCACGGTACGGGTGCTATCCCCGGAGGAATAAACAAAAACCTGAGTATCGAAGAAAGGGACAACTTCCTTAATGGTGCTGATCCTTTGAACATCGATAAGATGATTGAATGGGCGCAGGCTTCGGTAGATTTCTTCAAAGAATACCACAAGCAAAACCAGGCAATGATTGACGGTTTTGCTGCCTTCCCATCCAGCCACATGAGCTTGGTGCGTAAAGATGGTGCTATGGATTTGTATCACGGCGTACTGCGTGCTATTGATAACGATGGAAAGAAAATACTTGATGATATAGATTACCAGAATTATGCTGATTACATCAATGAAGAGGTGCGTAACTGGAGCTATATGAAATGGCCTTACCTGATGCATATTGGTAAAGAAAACGGCTGGTACCGTGTTGGCCCGTTGGCAAGGTGCAACACCGCCGAATTTATTCCTACACCATTGGCACAAAAGGAACTTGAAATTTTTAAAGCATACACAAACGGCAAGCCCAACGGTATGTCGATGCACATGCACTGGGCAAGATTGATTGAACTGCTTCATTCTGCCGAGATGATGAAGGAGTTGCTGAACGATCCTGACCTCCAGAAAAATGACCTGGTAACCAAGGGAACCAAGGTAAAAGAAGGTGTTGGCCTTATTGAAGCCCCTCGCGGAACACTGTTCCACCATTACCGGATCAACGATGAAGATCAGATTGATATGTGTAACCTAATCGTTTCGACCACCAACAATAACGAGCCGATGAACCGTGCTGTTAACCTTGTTGCCAAGGATTACATGACCGGCCAAAAGGAGATCACCGAAGGCATGATGAATGCTGTTGAAGTAGCCATCAGGGCATACGACCCCTGCCTGAGTTGCGCAACACATGCACTTGGACAGATGCCCCTGGAGATCACCCTGTTTGATGCAAACAATAAACTGATCGACAAAAAAAGATCATAGTTTGAAAACACTTGTTTATGGATATGGAAACCCAGGTCGTCAGGATGATGGCTTGGGTAACCTTTTTGTGGATGAAGCGCAAAAGTGGGCCGATGCCGAAGGGCTTGCTCATCTCTCCTTCGATTCAAATTATCAATTGAATATTGAAGATGCTGCAAATATTGCTGAATATGATATTGTAATTTTTGTTGATGCATCGATTGAAGATATCAGCGATTTTATCCTTACCAAACTAGAACCTAATGCCAAGGTTGAGTTTTCGATGCATTCGGTTTCGCCGGCATTTGTGGTGCATCTTTGTAAGGATATTTACCCACAAACCCCAAAAGCGTACCTACTGCATTTGAAAGGATACGAATGGGAGTTTAAAGAGGGGATTACCGAGAAGGCTTTTGATAACTTTAACAAGGCTTTTGAATACATGAAACCGCTGCTAAAATCGCCCGAACTTATCATTAAGGAAATTGAGGAGAAGTAGAAAATGAGAAATTATTTAGGTGGATGTATTATTTACCAAATCTTTTTGACCCCATCCCCGCCCCTTCCCCTCAAAGGGAAGGGAGACCAGCCGCACAAGCGACTGCAGTAGCCGGTGCGGTGGCATCCTCCCCCTCTCCGCCTGCCAAAGCGAAGCGGCGGACAGGAAGGGGGAGTTAGAGGGGGTCAGTATCACTGAAATATCCAAAGTAGCTAAACAATTACGAAATATAAAACTTAAAAAAATTAACTGTATGGATTTATCAACAAAATACTTAGGCCTTGAATTAAAAAACCCAATTGTTGTGAGTAGCTCGCGATTGACCAGCAACTACGACAAGATCATGGAATGCATTGATAATG
>CAZBDF010000008.1:0-26281 GCA_964490385.1 uncultured Lentimicrobiaceae bacterium
ATCTCACCTGCAGTTTGGTCGATGATTTCTTTATCTATAAGGGCATTTTTCATGCGGTTAACATTTGCCGATGCTCCCAAATTATATTTCTCCAAAACTGCTTTAGAACTAAGTTTTGTCTCTCCATCGATTATGGCATTTAAAAATTTAAGCTGACTTGTTGGCAACGATTCGGTGATGTTTTGAAACAGTAGGGAAAGTTGTAGTATCAATGATTCGAAACTTTCGTTTATTATTTCCAGGTCTGCTTCAGTTTCTGTCCTCAACCAGCAAATTTGTGCCAGCTGTTGCACATAGTACGAATGGCATTCGGTATGCTGGGCAATGGTGGCTGCAAGTTCAGGGTCAATGCTCTTTCCGGTATTGGTAAAGCTTTCCACAATAAATATTTTCCAATGCTCAAGCTTAATCTTTTCTAAAAATATAATAGTTCCAAAATTATAAAATGGCATTGAAGGTGAAGTAAAAACTTCTAACAACATGTGCCGTTTACTTCCATAAAGGAAGTAGGCCACCTCCTGATGTGTTTGCCAATGCGATCTAAGTTTTTTTTGAAAAGACAAGGGGTCATCAAAAAATCCAATATTCTGAAATTCATCAATACAAATTCTAAGCTTTACGTTTTTAGCTAGCGCAACCTTTTCGGCAAGATCCAATATTTCATCCGGATTTTTCAACAATTCCTTATCATCAAGCGAAAGCGAGAACGCCATATCAGGACTTGGTGAAAAGCTAATTTTTGGAATGAGGAACTTGAAAAATTCCCCAATGTATCCTTTGATTTCCTCAAACTTACCAGAAATAGCCTGTAAGGTTTTCTCTGCCAATTTGTTGTAAAATTCAACTTCCGTACGAACATTAAACAGATCAAGTTTAACAATAACATACTCGGGCGATTCATCCTGAATTATTTCAGAGGCCTTATCCACGAGTGATGATTTCCCCCATCTTCTGGGAGATATCAAAATGGTGTTGGTACCAGTCCTAAAATTATCCAACAAGGTTGAGATTTCAGCCTCACGATTAATAAACTTTTCATCCGATGCTAACCTTCCAAAAACAAATGGCGTATTCATAGGGCTTTTCTTGCAAAGATAAATAACATTTTTGTTAGTAACAAAAATGTTTGTAACATATTTGTTTGTAACAATTATGTTTGTAACAATTATGTATCATTACAAGATGGGACAAAAAAAGAAGGAGTACCTTACGATACTCCTTCCATATTTTTATTTATCGTGTAAACAAAAAATTAATTCAGCTTGCTGAAATCAAGTTTTGGAACTTTACGG
This sequence comes from uncultured Lentimicrobiaceae bacterium, assembly GCA_964490385.1. Taxonomy (GTDB): domain Bacteria; phylum Bacteroidota; class Bacteroidia; order Bacteroidales; family 4484-276; genus 4484-276. Next base: position 1,293 of record CAZBDF010000008.1, read on the forward strand.
GTGGAATAGTTAATTTTAAAAGCACCTGATTTTCTTAATTCTTGTTTTACGTCGGTTACAATTCCCATTTGAATATTTCCATCAACCTTAAGTGAAGTAGTGATAAACTTACGGTCGGCCTCATCGCGTGCCTGCCGTTCGGAAGTTACGAAAGAAGGAATATCACTCACCCTGGCAAACTGGTCGTTTAACTGGATACGTGGCTTGGTTCCGTACAAAGCCACTCTTTTAGGTTCACCGATATAAATATAACTTACCAGTGATTTCCGTTCCAGTTTCTGCACTTCAGTTGCTTCTGGTGGCTTAATAGTTACGATAAGTGTTACTTCGCGCATAACTGTAGTTACCATAAAGAAAAACAGTAACATGAAGATAATATCCGGGAGCGACGAAGTATTGATCTTTTGGACGCCTGATTTTTTACCTTTTTTAAATCTAGCCATTTTAATTTTCTCCTACATCTTCTGGTTCAGCTTCAGAAATCGGTACAGGAATCGCTTTTTGGATGGCGTTCATTTGGTCTTCCGAAATCAATTCGGTGTATTTTTTACCAAACTTCTCCATGGCCAAATCATTCCTTAAATCGTCAATTGCAGCGGCTAACTCGTTTTGCACCGCAATGTACATTTTGTATGAAGTACCGCGGTCGTTCTTAAGCGAAATTACCGCGCTCTTTTTCGGTACCCTGACATTACCCAGTCCTGGAATATTTTTCAATTCCATCTCTGGTAAGTCGTCACGCCCCGTTGGGTTCGACATAAACTCCTTTGCCTGATCTTTAAGTCCACGAATATCACCGGGTTTACCTTCAATTAGCAAATTGTCCCTGCTGTTCACCAAAACAGTAAAGATGTATCGCTCATTAATGTCCGGTGGCTCCTCATCACCTCTCAATGGCGGAGGTAGCTTCCTGCTGATCCCGGTATCCACATCCATTGTAGTAGTTACAAGGAAAAAGATTAGGAGCAGGAAGGCGATATCAGCCATCGATCCGGCATTTATTTCTTGCATTTCCTTTCTAGCCATAATGTTCCTTTTTATTTAAATAAACTGGAAACCCCAGCATAAACGATTGACAAAATTGTCAATCCTCCAAGTATGTAAGTCATATACAGGATTGCCCCGATAAACCTTGATGTGGCTTCGGAAATATCAAATTTCTCGTAAACAGTGCCGGTAGTGCTGCCCGAGGCCATTGTATATGCTACAAAATAAAGTATTGCAAATCCTGCAAGGGCAATTAAAACAACCTTGCCCGATTTAGGGTTCATAATGAAATGCGCGATGGGGAATAAAATTGTAATAGCCACTGTTATTCCCAGGAGTATGTAAGCCCATGTCATTACGGTAGTTGCAAAATCCTCGCCTGTGGCGTAGAAAATCACAAACAGTACCGCTGAAATGGCTAACAACACGGCGAGGAAAATCCTCAATATTGCTGCTGTTTTATCCTTCATGATTATTAATTTTCTTAATTGTTAGCTTTATATTTTGTCAAAATATCAATGAAAGAGATTGAACTGTCTTCCATACTGTTTACAATACTATCGACTTTAGAAACGATGTAGTTGTAGAAAATCTGTAGAATGATAGCTACAATAAGACCGAATACAGTTGTCAAAAGCGCAACTTTAATACCACTGGCTACAATAGTTGGCGAAATGTCACCTGCAGCAGCAATATCATCAAAGGCCTGGATCATACCAATTACTGTACCCATAAACCCGAGCATCGGGGCAAGTGCAATAAATAGCGAAATCCATGAGAGACCTGATTCCAGGCGACCCATTAATACACTACCATAACCGATAATTGATTTTTCAACAATATCGATACCTTCGCTGTACCTATCGAGTCCCTGGTAAAATATACCAGCAACCGGGCCACGTATGTTTTTACAAATCTCTTTGGCTTTTTCAACACCGCCTGTTTCGAGGGCGGACTCAATCTTGTTGAGCAACTTCGAAGTGTTGGTTGTTGAAAGGTTGAGATAAATGATCCTCTCAATTGATAGGGCCAAACCAAAAATGAGTGTCAGCAACACGATACCCATAAATTTCCAGTCACCCTCAATAAATTTCTCTTTCAAAACTTGTTGAAAATCTTTCTTCTCAGCCGGTACTTCTTTCTTTAAAGTAGTGACAGGTTTGGCTTGTTCAACTGCAGTGCTGTCATCAGCCATTGCTGTAGTGTCAGTTATTGTTTCCGTCCCACCCTGGTCCTGAGCATAAGTGGCATTAGCGAATCCAATGGTTAACATCGCTGCAATTGTCAAAAAAGCAAATAATTTTTTCATGGTTTAATTCTGTTGATTAAAAAATAAAATTGTTTTCTAGTTAATTATTAATGTTAAAATTTACTTTCAAATTTGCGGAGAGGAAGGGATTCGAACCCCCGGTACGCTTTTGACATACACACGCTTTCCAAGCGTGCGCCTTAAACCACTCGGCCACCTCTCCAGTCTTTTTTAGCTTACCCCACTATCTCCTAATTTTGAGCCGGCTAAAGTAGAAAAAAAATCACTAACACAAAAATATCAGCCCTTTTTTAGACTGAGTATAATTTTCTGTACATCAAGTTAATCAACTGTTTTACAAATAAATTATTGTTACCGTTAACTTATGCCACTGTCATTTCACCTCTTAGCGACACCTGGAGCTTCTTTCGAACTGGCTCCGCCTGATCGTATATCCCCAGCAAGTACATCAATTTGGCTGTGGCTGCTTCGGTGGTCATATCATGTCCTCCAATTACACCAATATCCTGCAACATGATGCCCGTCTGGTATTTAGCCATATTTACCGAGCCGCCCTGACATTGGCTAACATTAAAAACTATAAGCCCTTGTTTGATTCTTTTTTCAAGTGCATTAATAAACCAAAGCTCTGTAGTGGCATTTCCGCTTCCGTAAGTTTCCAAAACAATTGCCCGCAAGCCTTCTGTATTTAGCACTGAATTGACCACCTGGCTGGAAATGCCGGGGAACAATTTCAGGATAGCTATATTATTGTCCATTGTTGTATGGACTTTCAGGTTTTTAAAATTTGGCTTGCGGATGATTGGGCGATTGTATTTGATGTAAACACCAACATCTGCAAGTGCAGGGAAATTGGGTGAACGGAAGGCCTCGAAATGTTCGGCATTGTATTTCGTAGTCCTGTTGCCGCGCATCAACTGGTCTTCAAAATATATGGCCACTTCAGGGACAATAGGAGTTTCGTCTTCCTGGGCTGCTGCAATTTCGATTGCGGTAACAAAGTTTTCCCGACCGTCTGACCTTATCATTCCTAATGGCAGTTGTGATCCCGTTAAAATAACCGGTTTATTGAGATTCTCGAGCATGAAACTAAGTGCTGATGCAGTATGCGCCATGGTATCTGAGCCATGTAAAACCACAAAGCCATCATATTTTTCATAGTTCGATTTAATAACTTTGGCAATTTCACCCCAAACCAGTGGGTTCATATCCGATGAATCGATAACCGGGTCGAAACAAAAATTATCAATTTTGTAATCCAATAATTTCAGTGATGGAATATGCTGATAGACATTGTTAAAATTGAAGGGCTTTAATACACCGCTCTTCTGGTCTTTGATCATACCGATGGTGCCACCTGTATAAATAATGAGTATGGATGTTTGTTGATCCATTTTGTAAATTTTTTATGTTCCTAAATTGTAAATATTTAGTCGCTTACTATCAACTCCAATAAGACCCCCTCTAACTCCCCCTTGAGGGGGAGGATGCCATCGCACTGGCTACAGCAGTCGCTTGTGCGGCTGGGGCCCCTTCCCCTCAAGGGGAAGGGCTGGGGATGGGGTCATCACGAATCGATTCGCACCACAATCCCACCTAAATAATTACTCCAAATTAACCTTAACCAACAACATTTAACTTTTCACGCTTACTATCCGAAGTTGAATTTAAACAGCTCCACGGCATTCCGGGTCGTCTTGTCTGCAATTTCTTCAATTGAAACATTTTTAATTTCGGCAAGTTTTTCGGCTACATAATATATATGTGCACTTTCATTTCTTTTCCCCCTAAATGGCTTTGGTGCCAAAAATGGCGAATCTGTTTCCAAAACCAAATGCTCCAATGGAATATCAGCGATTGCTTTATCGAGGCCTGAGTTTTTAAAAGTCAACACTCCACCTATCCCTAATTTAAAGCCCCAGTCGATAATTCTTTTTGCCTGTTCGTTTGTGCCTGTGAAGCAGTGGAACACGCCGCTAAGGTTGTCGTCAATCGTATCGTCGATGATCTCAAATATTTCATCAAAGGCATCACGCGCGTGCAACACGATGGGTAGCGTATATTTTTTGGCTAATTCAATGTGCTTCCTCAACGAAATTTTTTGCTCCTCAACAAAAGTCTTGTCCCAATACAAATCCATGCCGGTTTCACCAATAGCACAAAACCGCTCCTTTTCAAGCAAACCTTCAACCAGAGCCAACTCCTCCTTATAACTTTCCTTAACATCAGCAGGGTGCAGGCCAATCATTGGGAAAATATTTGTAGGATATTTTTTACACAAATCAAGCATGGGTTTAACTGTGCTGCTATCGATATTGGGAAGCAACAAATATTTGACCCCTGCATCAAAGGCCCTTTGAATCGTGTCATCACGATCGTCATCAAATTCCTTTAAATATAGGTGTGTATGTGTGTCCGTCAAAATCATCGCGCAAAAGTATAAGTTTTCCGCTTTCAGGTTTTTTTAATTTTGTAAAAATTTCCGATTGAAAAAAATACTCATCATACGGTTCAGTTCCATTGGCGACATTGTTTTAACCACACCGGTTATCAGGTGTTTAAAGCAGCAATTGCCCGGCAGCGAAGTGCATTATCTTACCAAAACCCAGTACAAACAAATTCTCACCGAGAATCCATATATCGATAAAGTTTATTGCATCCAGCAGAAAATTGATGAAGTAATCGATGCATTAAGCACCGAAAAATATAATTTTATCATCGACCTGCACAAAAACTTTCGCTCGATGGGAGTCAGGAAAAAGCTGGGCCTCAAGGCTACTTCCTTTCCAAAACTGAATTTTCAGAAATGGCTACTTGTGCATTTCAAAATAAATAGAATGCCACCCGTACATATTGTTGACAGGTATTTTGAGGCTGTAAAACAACTCAATGTAAAAAACGATTTGCAGGGCCTTGACTATTTTATTCCTAAAAAAGATGAAGTTCACCTGGAGATTTTACCGAAAAATTTCAGGAATGGATTTATAGGTTTTGTAATTGGCGGACAGCATAAAACCAAACAGGTTCCGCTTGAAAAAGCTGTGGAAATATTGAAAAATATCGATCAGCCAGTAGTAATTTTGGGTGGCTCCGATGACAGCGAACAGGCCGAAGAAATTATTAGATTACTCGAAGGAAACCTTTTTAATGCCTGCGGGAAATTCAATATCAATCAATCTGCGTCACTGGTAAAACAAGCTAACATTATTATTACCGGAGATACAGGATTGATGCACATTGCCGCAGCATTTGGTAAAAAAATTATTTCGATGTGGGGAAATACGGTACCAGAGTTTGGCATGTATCCGTATCTGCCGGGCAAGGAAAACCTATCGAAAATATTCGAAGTAAAAAATTTATCCTGTCGGCCTTGCTCAAAAATTGGTTTCGATAAATGCCCTAAGGGTCATTTTGATTGTATGAAAATGATAGATGGGGAGGAAGTCGCCAGACAGGTTGAGCGATGGAAATAGCAAGCTTCAAAATTTTAAATTGATAATTATCAATAGAAATTCGGGGAGGATTTAGTTTGCACCACTTGTAATCAAATCTATTCCATCAATATTCTCAAAGTGTTTTACATTAAGCGTTGCAACTTTAAGATTGTATGCTTTTGCTGTTGCACCAATAAGTAAATCAGATAATTCTATTAACTTGTTTTTTGATTTCAAGTCTTAATAAATTTTGATAGCTTCGCTGGAACAGGAGATATCGACGTTGAATAAAGTTAACTCCTCAAAAAACCTATCCCAAAACCCGTCCTGTGCTTTATTGCTTCCAATCAAAATTTGATAGTGTGTAACTATTGAAATGGCAAACTCTGAATTTTCCCGGGTCAAATCAAAAAAAAATGATTTGCGCTTATTTTTCTTGCGAAAGTATTCTATAAGGACATTTGTATCCAGTAAAATCATATCGGTGCTAATTGATTAAAATGGATTCTGGCTTCAATGTAATTATTATACTCCTCATCAGTCCAGGTTGGCCCTGCTAGCAATAATTTTTGTAATGGCGTGATTTCTTTTTTAGGGCCGGGTTTCTTTATATTTTGCATTTCCAACATGAGTTTGTCAATTTCTTGTTGCGACAACTGCCTAATCAAATTAAGAACCTGAATATATTCAAGGTTTAATCTTAGTTCCATGATGTGTGGTTTTTCAACAAAAATAACAATTTATTTCTTCCTGCAAATATTTGTAAACACCTCCCAACCTTTATGCAAGGAATGACACGGCACATTATTACCCTACAAAGAAGTAAAAGGAAATGTTAGCATTGTTTAATTGCCTAATAAAAACGGGAAATGTGAAAAGGGGAAAAGGCTATTTTATCGACGTGTACATATACTTGAAAATAAAAAAGGTAGGAACATTTTGTTCCCACCTTGATAAGTAATAACTACAAATCAAATATTATTCGCAACCCGAATAACCGCAAGAGGTGCACGTTTTGCAACCCTCTTTGTAAATAAGTGTTCCTTCGGAACTGCATTGCGGACATTTGGTTTTTGTGTCGGCAGTACCATCGACAATATATTTTTTCATTGCGCGCACCACACCATTTTTCCAGGTATTGATGGATTCACTGTCGAGAACAAGGTTGTTGACAATATCCACAACATATGGCAATGGCATACCGTGACGTAGAATCCCTGAAATTAATTTCGCGTAATTCCAGTATTCTTTATTGAACTGACGCGAAAGGCCACCCATTGTAATTTTATATCCATCAGGATCGAGGAACTGGAAATCATAACTTGTAACACCATTATCTTTGTGCTTACCTACCCAACCTTTACTTACCCATTCGGGAAGGAAAAAACCTTTGGCTTTTCCAGTGAAAATCTCGTAAGGTCGGTTATTAAGCAAACCAACCACAGCTACCCATTTTTCGTCGTTGTTCGAAAAACGGACTACATCAGCTTTAAGTCTCTTTGGCCTTGATGGAGCCCGGGTTTCTTTAAATTCAGACTCATCATTTTTGGAGTTGCTAACCAACACACCCGAACGGGAACCATCCCTGTAAATGGTCATTCCTTTACATCCGTGCTCCCAGGCTGCCTGGTAAACATTGCTCACCAATTCTTCGGTAGCCTCTTTGGGCAGGTTTACTGTAACACTAATGGAGTGGTCAACCCACTTTTGAACTGCACCCTGCATCCTTACCTTTTCCATCCAATCGATGTCGTTGGAAGTGGCTTTGAAATAGGGTGATTTTCTCACCAACCTTTGAATGTCTTCATCCGGATAATCCAGTACTTCTTTTACATCATACCCTTTCAGTTCAAGCCAGACCAAAAATTTCGGATGAAAAACATTGTATTCTTCCCATGAGTCGCCAATATCATCAACAAAAGAAATGTTGACGTTTCTGTCATTGGGATTCACTTTTCTGCGCCGCTTGTAAGTTGGGAGAAAAACCGGCTCGATGCCCGAAGTAGTTTGTGTGCAAATACTAACACTGCCCGTGGGGGCAACTGTAAGCATTGCTATGTTTCGCCTTCCATGCTTCTTCATGTCCTCTATGAGCGAAGGGTCAGCACTTTTGAGACGCTGGATAAATGGATTGTTTTTCTCTTTTTCGTAGTCGAAAATATCAAATCGTCCGCGGTCTTTTGCCAAATTGACTGATGATCGGTAAACCTCGGTAGCGAGCATCTTGTGTACCTCAACCGCAAAATCTGTTGCTTCAGTAGTACCATATCTTTTGCCTAAGGCAGCTAACATATCGGCCTCGGCAGTTATGCCAATTCCTGTCCTGCGGCCCTGCAATGTTTTCTTCCTGATATTTTCCCACAATTTCTTTTCAATCCTTTTGGTTTCTTCCTCCTCAGGATCAGAATTAATTTTTGCCAAAATGCCCTCAACATGCTCCACTTCCAAATCGATGATATCATCCATCATTCGTTGTGCGATGTGTGCATGTTTTACAAATAACCCGGCATTAAACGCTGCATTTTCAGTAAATGGATTTTCGACATAACTGTATAGGTTGATAGCCAAAAGCCTGCAGCTATCGTAGGGGCAAAGTGGTATTTCGCCACATGGATTGGTTGACACGGTTGCAAATCCCTTATCAGCATAACAATCTGGCACCGATTCCCTGGTCACAGTATCCCAATACAGAATACCCGGTTCAGCCGATTTCCATGCGTTGAAAATTAATTTGTTCCAAAGCTTCCTTGCATCAATGGTTTTGGTGAAGGTAGGATTTTCTGAAGCTATCGGATACTGCTGGGTGTAGGATGTTCCATCTTTGACAGCCTGCATAAATTCATCGTCAATTTTTACAGAAACATTTGCACCTGTAACCTTTCCCAGTTCCATCTTTGCATTGATAAAATCCTCAGCATCGGGATGTTTAACAGAAACTGTGAGCATAAGTGCACCGCGCCTACCGTCCTGTGCTACTTCACGGGTTGAATTAGAATATCGCTCCATAAAAGGGACAATACCGGTGGAAGTTAAAGCGCTATTTTTCACCGGGCTTCCCTTGGGCCTGATATGTGAGAGGTCGTGACCAACGCCACCCCTGCGTTTCATCAGTTGAACTTGCTCCTGGTCAATTTTCATGATACCGCCGTAAGAATCTGAAGGGGAATCACTGCCAATTACAAAACAATTTGAGAGCGATGAGGTCTGAAAATCATTCCCAATTCCGGCCATTGGACTGCCCTGTGGAACGATATATTTAAAGTTTTTTAGTACGTCGTAAATCTCTGTTTCACTCAGGGGATCCGGATATTTATTTTCGATGCGTGCAATTTCCCTTGCTATCCTACGGTGCATGTCGTCGGGAGTCTGCTCAAAAATATCTCCCTTACTGTTTTTTAATGAATATTTCGACATCCAAACAGTTGCCGCAAGTTCATCACCACCAAAATAATTAACTGCACTGCTATACACATCATCCCTTGAAAGTGGCTTTAAGGGTTTCTTTTTTGAAACAGCCTTTGCCGTCTCAGTTGTGGGTGTTACAGCTAGGCTTTCTTCGGTTACTTTTGGACGTTCTCGTTCCTCCAAAACCTTTGTGTAAAAATCCTTCTTTTGCTGTTGGGCCAGCTCCATTTCTTCAAGTTGTGCAAAAAGATCTTGTTCCATACTATTATGATAATGAGGGGGTTTAATTTTAATGTATCTTGTTAACTGCTGATTTCGATCGAATTAGACCTGTCGAAAAGTAAGTGGAAAACCAGCGCAAGATACGCCGAAAAAAGTGCATTTGGCAAATCATTTTTTTAACAAAATCATTGTTGAAAACCCTATCTTACTGACTTGAAATTCTTAAGGTAGGATATAAAATATTTTATTGTTTAATCCCCATCTTTGGCACGGGATTTATAAAATTGAATTTTATCAATAAGGGAGAAGAAAATTAAGGATTGTTTTAAAATTTTATCTTGTAACAAGAAATAATTTGTGGCTGGGTTTAAACTTAACCTGTTTCATTAATGTTAACTATCATTGAAAGGGGCAACCATACCAGCCCCTTAGCAAAAAACCCGCTGTTAACATATTGTTTTACAGCGGGTTTAAGTTTAGCTATGTAGCCCCACCAGGGCAACATACTACCTACGTCTATTTACGTCCTATTCCTTTCCAATAGGGCTGTACAGCCTTATTTCAGTACGTTTCAAAATAGTAGTAAAACAAGCCAAAACATACCAAAACACACAAAAACCGTCCCCTAAACCGTCCCCTCAAATCAAATTTATCCTATATTTGCCTGCAAATTATAAAATGTTTTTCTCATGGCAAAACCAAGATTTGTACTAAAAGAACCAGCAGCCTCTGAACCAACCCTGATTTTTTTGATCTATCGAATTGGATCAAAACGTTTAAAATATTCTACCGGTGAAAGCATTAAACCTAAATATTGGGATAAAACAGCCCAAAGGCCCGTTACAGAAGGTGTATCCGGAAGAGAGATAAAAAAATCGATTGAAAGCATCAGACTGCAAATTGAGCGTCACAATTCAAAGGTTGTCGAATATAAGAATTATGCTTCCGTTCAAAAGATTCCTCTTACCATTGACCGACTAAAAGAATCCCTTGATGATGAATTTAAGCTGGATCAGGATGTTCCTGTTCAGAAGGATTTATTTAGCTTTATCGAGGACTTCATTAAGAACGTTCAATTCACACGACAAGCCAATCCCAAGCCGATAAGTATAGGGACTATTAAGAAATATAATGTTGTACTTGGTTTACTTAAAAGGTTTGCTGATAAAAAAAGAAAAGGGAAGTTAGATTTTGATGATATAGACCTGAAGTTTTATGGTGACTTTGTGAATTATTTGCAACAAGATTGCAAACATACACCCAACACCATTGGCAAAAACATCAAAACATTAAAGCTATTTCTAAAGGAGGCCACAGAAGAAGGAATAAACACAAACCGGACTTTTGAAAATAGAAAGTTTGCTGCCATGAGCGAAGATGTTGACCATGTGTACCTGAATGAATCTGAATTATCCAAACTATTCGATTTTGACCTAAAGAACAATAACAGGCTGGACACCATCCGTGACTTGTTTTTGATTGGTTGCCATACCGCATTGAGGTTTTCTGATTTTACAAATATCCAGGCTCAAAATATCATTGAAACTGAAAACGGGAAAATGCTAAAGATTCACACATTTAAAACAGGGCAAACAGTTATTATCCCCTTGCATTGGAGGGTTGAAATTATTCTCAAAAAATGGGAAAACAATTTACCCAGGGCAATATCAAACCAGAAAATGAACAACTACTTAAAAGAACTCGGGAAATTAGCTGAGATTAACACACCGTTTGAAACAAATAAAACCATAGCCGGAAAGAAAACTTCAATTACTAAACCCAAATACGAACTTATAACCACCCACACCGCCAGGCGAAGTGCAGCAACAAATATGTTTAAAATGGGAATCCCTGCCCTGGCTATCATGCGTATTACAGGCCATAAAACTGAAAAGGCTTTTCTACGCTACATTAACATCTCCAATGAGGAAAATGCTACACTGCTGATGAACCACAGCTATTTTAAAGAGGAAAACCGCAAGGTGGGCTCATCCCTTGAAGCTGTATAAGAAAGCCCGGCAGGTTTGTTGAGAAGTGTTGATATGACAAGACAACAATTTATTGCTACTCTTCCTTATTGCTGTTCCTTTGGTTGTATATTATCAGGGAAGCTTTTCATTAGTTTTTCATTTATGAATTTTAACCCTTCAATCATTTCTTTATAACTTTCTATCTGCTCTGTGTAAAATTCAATCATAACATCCTTATTTTGAATTTTATCCTGGTATATTCCTATTTCGCCTAAAAGCTCGGTTATTTGATCTTTCTGCACAGACATTGTTTCATTGTTCATGTAGAAGACAGTAGTGAGGTTTTCACCATCATTCAAGACCACAAATTGATCGAGGTCATTAATTTTCCATTTAAACGTAATTGATCGCTTACCGTCTTCTTCATTCCTCTTTGCTTCTAACTCGTCTGAAAAAAGTAAACAAACTGGAACTGTTAAGGCGGAAGCTATTTTTTCGAGAGCTTCCAGCTTAAAGGAATGGGTTTTCAACATCTGGTAGGTTCCGGAGGCAGATAGGCCTGCCGTTTCTGACAATTTTTCAACGTTTAATTCCCAGAATGCCATCAACTTATTGATGTTACCAACAACTTTTTTTCCTGATTTATACTCCATGTTGTTTAAATTATTTATACATTTGCAGACGTTATTACACGTTTTCGTAATCATTACAATTTGTATTGCAATATTAATCTAAATTTTTAAATAACATGGAAACAATACTCATAACTTCTAAACATGAATTGGCTGACACCCTAAACATGGTGTTGGACGCAAGAGAAAAGCAATGTGCAAAAAAAACTGAAATGAAATCATTTTCAATCAACCAGGTTGCAAAAAGATTAGGTCGGGCACATGCCACAATTAAAAAGTACATCAATCATGGGCTTCTTATGACCACAAAGGATGGCCGGATTCCTGAATCAGAAATTGAAAAGCTACTCAGTCCGGAAAATCGGAGCATTATCTAAATAGAGAACAACAACAACCCCTAAACCAAAATACAATGAATGTAGACATTATCACTAAAGAGGATTTAAAATATTTAAATCAGAAAATCGAAAGCCTTGAAGGCATGATGAAAAGCTTTCTAAGCATCGGACAGTCCCAGGACAATCCGGAGGAGAACTTTTACACCACAAGGAAGGAGCTCTCAAAGAAACTCAGGTTGAGCCTCACGACAATTGATAAACTTACACGGGAAGGAAAACTTAAAGGTTATCAAATCGGTGGGCGCATTCGATACAAGTCTAATGAGGTTCACCGGGCACTGGAAGCAATTAAGGATGCCAAATACAAGCGCTAATTTCCATGCAGATTCAAAACAGTCAAAAACCAATTATTATGAATTTCAAAATTTGTAGCATTCCAATAACTAATTCTCATTCATACAAAAAGGAAATCCTATTTCACAAACAGGGAAAGCGGATGTATTTTTCAAAAAGTGAATTAACTCAGAGGATAAAACATGAAGTTAAAGGGAGGAAAGAAAATGACCAGTATTAGCCCAGACAAAAGCAAATCACCACTACCGAAGAATCTCACCGAAAGCGACCCGAGTGAGAAGCGCAAAACAACGCTCTCTCCGGATGAAATTAAAAATGACATTGAATTAAATCTAACCAAGCAAATAAAGGCCAATGGAGAAAGGAAGGGTCGCGAATCTAAAACCAGTAATGGCGACAATCAAGTTTCATCAATGAAGAAAGAAGATGATAAGGACGAAAGCCCATATTTAAGGATAGGAACTGATTTTTACAAGATCGTTTACCTACCTCTTGCCTCAAAGGATTCTGTACGCCAGATAAAAAAATGGAGCAAGTCAAATATCAGGGATGATCATGGGAGCGATTTCCAGGCTATACTGAATGAATTGCCAAAATTTGATGGTTTTTGTTGCATCCCCAGCCATATAGACTACCAGCGGGATATTTCTGGCTGCTACAATCAATATGAGCCAATCAATATTTCCCCTAACGAAGGTTCATTTGATACTATCAAGTATTTTCTAAATCACATTTTTGGAGAACAATATGAATATGGCCTTGACTACATGCAACTAATTTATATGCAGCCAACACAAATGCTGCCTGTTCTCTGCCTTGTCAGTGAAGAAAGAAATACGGGGAAAACAACTTTTCTGAATTTCTTAAAGGCAATTTACAAGGAGAATATGACCATTAACACAAATGAAGATTTCAGAAACCCATTCAATAGTGGTTGGGCTAACAAACTTTTTATTTGCATTGATGAAGTCTTGCTTGATAAAAGAGAAGATAGTGAGAGAATTAAAGCCTTAAGTACAGCCAAAACAACCAAGTCTGAGGCCAAAGGCAAAGACAAGGTTGAAATAGCTTTTTACGGTAAGATTATCCTCTGCAGTAATAATGAAGTTGATTGCATAAAGATTGATCAGGTCGAGACCAGGTATTGGGTTAGAAAAATTGAGAGCTTATCAAAGGATGATCCAAATTTCTTGGAGAAATTGACATCTGAGATCCCAGCCTTTATCCATTATCTTCAAAACAGGCAATTGACGACTTCATCAAAATCAAGAATGTGGTTTACTCCAAATCAAATCCATACTGAAGCACTTGAAAAGCTAAAAAGAGGAAACAGGAATGGCATAGAAATAGATATCTTGTCGATGTTAAGCAATTTGTATTATAGTGCAGAGAGAAAGACAGAAGGTGTAATTCAATATCAGATGAAAGACATTTGTGATTTGTATTACAGAATAAACCATAAAAGCCTTAGCATGAACCAGGCCAGATCAATTATTAAGGAAAAGTGGGGCTTGAAACAGGAAGAGAATTCTCTTTCTTATCAAAAGATTCTGGAAGATGGATTAAGTATTCCAGCAAAAGGCAGGTTTTTTACCTTCAAAGAAGAATTATTCAAGGAGTTGTAATCTTGATGATTTGATGATTATTTTTATAATATATTTATTATTAGTGTTTTATGTCTCATCAAACGTTCATCAAAAGCTCATCATTTCATCAAAGCAAAAAACAGTGCTCATCAAACGCTCATCAAGATTCATCAAAACACCCCTTGATAATCAAGGCATTAAATATTTTGATGAACAAATGATGAGGGCTATAATGTTGAATATCTGTTACATACCCCTGTTTCTCATCAAAACACCAACATTTTGAGAAAATATTTTTTTTGAGAACAAATGAAACTCTACCCTACAAACTATTCTCTACTATAAAACCCCAATAGACCACTCTTTGATATTATGCAGTACCAATTTCAACTGGAACAATACCGGGGCCTCAAAACAAGGCACAACTGCCCGGCCTGTGGAAGTAAGAAGAGCTTTGTCCGTTATGTAAGTGAAGCGGACGGAAATTATGTTGCAGATCATGTAGGACGGTGCAACCGTGAAGTTAACTGTGGCTATCACTATAAGCCAGGGCAGTATTTTAGGGATAATGATATTAATAGCCCTTTGCCAATAGTATCTAAAAAGCCCAACCCTAAGGCAAGTAGAATTGCATCCTTAATTCCGGAAGAACTACTTAAGAAGTCTTTGCAAAATTATGAGAAGAACAACTTAATCCTTTTCCTCAAAAACAACTTTGGTGAAGAGGCAGTAAGGCGAGCAATAAAACAATACCGAATTGGAACTTCCAAACACTGGACTGGCGCAACAGCGTTTTGGCAGATTGACATCAAGGGAAAAGTACGAACCGGGAAGGTAATGCTCTATGACTTCAATTCAGGCAAGCGGATAAAGAAGCCCCACAATCACATTAGCTGGGCACACTCAATATTAAAATTGGAACAATTCAACCTAAGGCAATGTCTATTTGGGGAGCACTTGCTGGCACTATCTGACAAACCTGTTTGTATTGTTGAGAGTGAAAAGACTGCAGTGCTTGCAAGCCTGTATTTGCCCGATTATATTTGGTTAGCTACTGGAGGTCTCCAAAACCTGAATCCAAAGCATTTCACAAGCTTAAAACACCGACAGATAATCCTTTATCCTGACCTGGGTGCCTATGAGCTTTGGGAAAAGAAAATGGAGTCATTATTAAAAGACAAGCTTGATGTTTCAATAAGTAGCTTGCTTGAGGAAAGAGCATCGAAAGAGGAGAAAAATAAAGGCTATGATATTGCAGATTACCTTATTGATTTTAGTGATAGAAATCAAGAGAGCATCAAAGTATCTGATGAAGCATTGATTGATTTTACGACGGATGAGATCAAACCCTGCAATAGTTATTCCGATCAAGAAATTCAAGGGAAATTGGAAGAACATTTTCCTGAATCAAACACTAAAATTTTATTCAGGAAACTGGTTGAAAAAAAGAGTATTTTGCCTTGCCTACCTCTGGAACATCAATTTCATTTATTGGGAAGTACACCCTTTTAATTCTCATTTGAAATTCTATTTTCACAAACTGTTTGAAGTATCGAGGTTAACTAAGTGAAAATAGTATCACCCTCAATCATATACCCCTTTTTTTATTAGGGTGCAATGTCACCTTTCATTCCGCGCGGCTCGTAATCAAATAGTCTTTTTCAACTTTAAAAAAGTTGAACAAAGCTTAAGATGTTGAATTTCAGCAGATGTTTGCGGCGGCTAACATCTGTTTTAGGGGAATTCTTACTTTTTGCTTGGTGAAACATGCCCAAATTCTAATGATGGGGCAGCAAATCAGGACGGCTAAATTGGCTTACTTGTTTTCCAATATTTCCTTTATACACTATGGTTGCAAAGCAAAAAGATACCCTACCCATCATACCTGAAATTTTACTTTTTTCACCCCTTCGAACTTTCTCCGTTCTAAGGCCAAAAGTGGTAAAAGTAAAACACCGAGCACAAAGCACTAATCTTTTCTATTGATCCTTTCGGTTTGTAAGGGGTACATATGTTAATTACAATCATATATCCATTTTTTTGTTAGGGTGCAATTGCACCTTCAATCCTGAGCGGCTCGCTAATCTTAAAGCTCAATTTCTACCTTGCAAAGGTAGAGCCAAGGTTAATGGATTGATTTTAAGGGTAAAGGATTGCAGGGGCAGTCCTAAATCAGAAAATTTTCGCTATTTGCTGTTTGCAAATAGCACTTCGTCAATGGTATCTCGGCTGATTCAATTTCCAATTTAACCGCTTTGTGCCTCGATGATATGACCCGACAGCCCTGCCATGTCGCAACTTTTTCTTTTGCGAAATGAAAAAGTTGGCAAAAAGAAAAACTGCCCCAAACATCCCGCCGATCCAACATTTGCGACCGCTACAAATATCGCAGGCCACCATATAACCAAAGTTGCAAATGTTGAATCGCTTTAAACAGCCTATCGGTATCGCTCCACGATGTCCAACACCGACCAAATCCAAAAGATACTAAATGCGAAAATCAACAAAGTCTGATTTTCTCACCACTTTGCCCCCCAGTGTAATAAATATTAGAATCAACAAAGTCTGATTTCATTATTTATTCCCCACCTGAAATTTGCTGCATGTACTACCGCAGCATGGTTGCACCACCATTTCAATCTCACTCGTTTTTAGAATCTCCGTCAAAATCGACCTGCTATCGCAGATCCGATTTTCCGCTGATCCTTTCTATTAATAATAATTGCTCTAAAAGGTACACGCTCAAATCTATTCTGCACTAAGGCTATCCAATAAAACCCAAACCAAATGAAGCTGGCTGCCCTACCAGCTTTCCAACAGGAT
Source organism: uncultured Lentimicrobiaceae bacterium (assembly GCA_964490385.1). Classification (GTDB taxonomy): domain Bacteria; phylum Bacteroidota; class Bacteroidia; order Bacteroidales; family 4484-276; genus 4484-276. Next base: position 18,314 of record CAZBDF010000008.1, read on the forward strand.
TTTCATTGAATCCCCAGGCGTCGTAACAATTTCCTTCCGATGAATCCGAAATTGACAGCCGGCCTTGTTTGAAAGATTTGAAGCTCGGAAAAATAAAGTTCAGCCCCACCTGAACTTCATTTTTCTGGGGGAGAGCAAATTATTAATTAATAGGCGCTCCCAATGCCATAAAAACAAAGGCCAACAGGGAAATTGGCAGATCAAATGAATACAAACTATAATTTGTTTACACAAAACATTTCTGAAGTTCAGATTTCCTATCGCAACAAAGTGAAAGCTTGCGACAGACCGAAGATTACCAGCTCACATGCCAGCTACGAAATTTTTGCTGCAGTTTGGGACGACAACATCGATCATGTAGAATCTTTCTATGTGATGTGCCTTAACCGCACAAATGCCCTGCTTGCTGTAAATCACATAGCAACAGGAGGAACAACAGGAACAATTGCGGATCCGAAGGTAATCTTCCAAACAGCATTAAAAACAAATGCTTCTTCCATTATCATAAGCCACAACCACCCTTCAGGAAATCTCAAACCATCCGAAATGGATGTGAAGCTTACCAGAAAATTAAAATCAGCTGGTGAACTTCTTGATATTACTGTGCTGGACCACCTGATCCTGACTTCCGATACCTATTACTCCTTCGCTGATGAAGCCAACATGTAATCACCATAAAATAGAACACAAAATGAATGCACAAATCCAAATGAATTTTACAGCAATCAAAAGCAGATCAGAATCCTACCTAAGCGTAGTTGAGTCTGAAACAGCCCAACAACTTACTATCTTCCTCGAATCTTACTGCGATGCTTTTACCGCTGACGATTTTAGGTTCTATGCTGATGTTACCGGTAAACCTCTTTCCTGGTTGCTTGAAAATGCCAGATTTTATAGTGGTAAATTTGGTGCAATCCAAAACGCTTATCGCAATGGAGATATAGATCTGATCGAGTTAATGTCCACTTATTTTTAGATCATTCGTTAAGCAGCCCTCCCCGGGGCTGCTTTTTTTTGGGATAACGAGAAATTCAGAACCCCATCGAGGGAACCTGAATTTCCACGCTTACAGCCAATCAACCCCTTCCGGGAACACTGGCCACCCCTGGAACCAAAGTTGATCGACTGCAAACGTTCGGGGATGCACATTCAGTGAATCCCATTGCAGGCCCAAAAGTAATATTTCAGCTTGCCCTGAAGGTTAATGCATCGTCCATCATCGTAAGCCACAACCATCCTTCTGGCAATCTCAAGCCATCAGTTATGGATGAAAAACTTACAAGGAAACTGAAATCCGCCGGTGAGTTTCTGGATATCTCGTTCCTTGGTCACCTGATCCTGACTTCTGAGGCGTATTACTCCTTCGCGGATGAGGGGCACATGTAGGAATGCTTTCACTCAATCTTTATTAAGTCCCCGCTTGAAGGGGGCTTTTTTTGGTCACGGTCGGCTCACACACTTACCATTGACACGCAAGCCAACTGATCCTTCAGTATTTAGGGCAAAAAAACCAGGACGGCCACTAACAATACATTTCTAATAAATGCCAATATTACATTTTATTGGCATAAGTTGGATTTCTTGTATTTGCCAATTATATGTACATTTGCCGCAAATTTGATTAATATGCCAAGAATAATTGAAAATAGCCTTATTGCTGAGTTTAAAGATAGGGCATCTTTTAGTCGAGCGGAGCTCTTTGATTTTTTTCGCAATTTTGAACCTAATTTAAAAGAAGGGACATTACGTTGGAGGATCTACGACCTAAAAAACAAGAACATTATTAAAACCTTAAGAAGAGGACTCTATGCAATTTCAAATAAGCCAAAATACAAACCTGTGTTATCTCCAGAATTGCTAAAAATTGCAAAGATGATTCAGGGGAAATTTCAGGAGGTAAAATATTGCATTTGGGAAACTGAATGGCTTAACGAATTTTCGCAACATCAAACAAGTAAACGCATACTCATTATCGAAATTGAAAAGGATTTTGTTGAATCATTATTCTATTATCTAAAGGATACCACCGAATATGATCTATACTTTAATCCAGATGACAGAACAATTGATTATTATATACTGGAGAGTGATTATCCGATAGTGATTAAAAAGCTTTTATCTCGCTCTCCGATTGGTAAAAGAATTGATAATAAGTTGAAATTTTCAACTCCATTGCTTGAGAAGATACTTGTCGATCTGTTTACAGAGAAAAAATTGTTTTATTTCTATCAAGGATCTGAACTTGGGCGCATTTATGAGAATGCAATTAATAATTACACGATCAACTTTAGTAAGTTATTCAGTTATGCCAAAAGAAGAAAAAGAGAAAAAGAAATTCAATCTTTCATGAAGAATAACATGGACTACATTATAAAAGACATAATAGATGATTAAAGACAAATGCTTTACAATTGACTGGTTAGAATCCTTTCGGAAACAAAAGGAGCACAAATTGATACAAACTAATATTCTGGAGAAGATGATTTATGCCTTGCACCTTCTCGAACAGCTAAAAAGCAATGGCCTCGAATTTGTTTTTAAAGGTGGTACCAGCCTGGTACTTCTGTTAGAAGAAGATAACCGCTACTCAATTGATATTGACATCATATGCAAAACTGAACGAAAGGAATTTGAAAATTTATTAGGCAAGGTAATTGAAAATTCCAAATTTACTACTGTTGATTTAGATAAACAAAGAAGTTATAAACCTGGTGTTCCCAAAGCGCATTACTCTTTTACTTTTGAATCTGTTTTCAACACAAAAGTACCAGGTAAAATTTTACTTGATGTATTGGTAGAAAACTCCATTTATCCTGAACTTGTTGAGAGTAATATTCAAACAAAGTGGATTGACACAGATGTGATATTAGCAGTAAAAACACCTTCCATTAATTCCATAACAGGCGATAAGTTAACTGCCTTTGCACCCAATACAATTGGAATTCCATATTACAAAGGAAAGCAACCTTTTGCCATGGAGATTTGTAAACAGCTATTCGATTTAAGCAGGCTATTCGAGAAGATTTCAGATATGGAAATTGTAGCAAAAAGTTTTGAGGCTCATGCCAGGCAAGAAATAAATTTCCGGCAAAACAAAAATGACAAAGTACAACTCACCCCATCAATGGTTCTGCAGGATACCATTGATACTTGTTTGATCATCACTAAGCGAGAAACAAATAACGAAGAACCGGCAAGATCAAATTTCAAATTATTGCAAAACGGGATTAGAGCCTTCGGTAGCGGGTACTTAATGTCAGGTAGTTTTCGAATTGATGATGCAATAAATGCTTCTTCAAAGGTGGCATACTTAGCGGCTAAATTGTTATCAGGTGATTTAAATGCTATCTCCTACTACAAAGGAGAGGACATTAAATCGCTTACTGTGGAAGATCCAAACTGGAATTTTTTAAATAAACTGAAGAGACAGCCGGATAAATCTTCTTTCTACTACTGGTACCAAACGGTACAAATTTTTAGTTGAGCCCACACAATGGTGTCACACGATAACCAAATCAACCATTGTCCGCCCTGCATTTACGCTGAAAGTTCAGGGCAGGCCTAAGAAGCTGTCTAAAATTCATCCCTCAGTTTTACTATGTGTCTTTTTCGCCATCTCATTGTTATTATTTTGACACGTAGCTTGCCCCTCCGCTAAAGCTTCAGCGGCACGCGGATGGCTATGCTTCTCAAAAATGCCTTGATCTGACAAAAAATACATCATAAGAAATTCTAAAAACGAAATTTAGACAGCTTCTAAGGCTTTAGCAGACGGTTGACCTTCCCTGAAATCTAACTTCGGACTTTTTATATCAATCCCTACTCCACCACAACCTTCCCCCTTTCATCCAAGCCTTCTTTGTTAAATATCCTATAAACATAAGTTCCTGCCTGGATGGTTGAAATATTGACGCTTTGGAAATTTGAGTTCAGTTGTTTTTCCTGCACCATTTTCCCACCAATATCCATTAACTGAAATACCGCATTTTGGTAAACCTGGCTGAATTCGATGTATACAATTTCTCCGGCAGGGTTAGGGAAAAGGATGGCTTCGGTGGTTTTTATTTTTGGTTCACCATCGCCAATATGTGTTAATAAGCCGTCGCTATCCGTTTTCATAAGGAATACTTCCTTGATGTCTTGGGAAGTTGGTGGTGTTCTACTATACGTTCCCAACACAACAATCCCTCCATCTGGATGAGCTTTTACACCGTAGGCTTCGTACATGCCATCATCACCAAAGAGATATTTCTGCCAGATAAGGTCGAGGTTTGGGCTTAGTTTAAAAAGCATAATTTTAGTTGGCTCCTGCTGGACATTAAATTCCTTATCTAAATTCCAGGTTGTACATAAAAGTAGGTTACCATCAGGTAATGTGTCCATACCGTTGTAATGGGCTATCCATGAAGATGAATCCTCATGGCATTCAAAAATAAAATCACGCAATATGTTTCCGTTTAAGTCAAACTTGGTAACTTTCGAACTCCATTCATCCAAGTCCCAGAAATTGTATGCAAGGTAGAATGTAGTATCGCTGCTTTTTATAATTTTATACCCAATCATTGCGAGTCCAGAACCGTTCATTGCAATTGGGATGTCGGAAACTACAGACATCATTGTATCAAATTCATAGAAGTGACAAAAAACATCTTTTGGGCCACCCCACTTTTGACAAATTGTAAAAAGGTTATCGGAGCCAGGCAATAGGTAAAAACCTTGTGGCCAAATATCTACAAGCGTTCCTGGAGCATAATATGATGAGTGAATGTTTAAACAGGATGGAGATGTTTTAAAGTAAAAGGGTGTAGTGTTTATATCTGAAAACATAGTAAGGCCAACAATATGGAAAGTAGTATCCCTACATTGAACATTTGTTGGCAATAGCCTAATAGGATCAATTCCTTGAATTATGTGACTATAATGTCCAATTTCATTTAATTGCATATCAAATTTTATTATGGATACATTGGCTTTGTCAAATCCAGATAAGGTTTTGTGCCCTTCCCCAAAAAGATAAACTTGTTCATTATATTCAAGTATTCTTATACATCGTAGGTTTTCTTCCACTGTCTTGTTAAAAGCCCATTCATTCATTACTTCACCAAAATTATTGACTTCAAATATCATGCTATTCCAGCCTTTATCTTGTGGCCAATATTGGGTGCAGAACATCATATTCCCATTTTGTTTTATAATAACATCCGTTGGATTGTGGAACTTATCATCGTGGATTTGTGTGAAGAAGGTTTGCTGGGGGAATGTTGGTAAAGAAAACAGAATTACTGTAAATGTAGACATTATTAATCTTATCATAGCTGTGTTTTTTTTGATTTTAGAAAGATGCAAGCCCAAAATCATAAAGATTTCAGATCATCACTTTCTACAGTCAGGTTATCCAATCGAAACCCTGGGCTTGCAACTTTATATTTATTTTAATAGTGATTATTCACGCTCGATTGGACTTCCAAATGTAATTGACCATACATGTCTATCCAAATCTGGTACTCCAAAAGATAGATAACTAACCATACAATACGCAAAAACTCTATTTGTCGGTTTTAGATCCTTCACCATATAAATAGCTCCGTTATTTCCGCAGTAATAGCTCATATGAGAGGGTGACAAACAAAAATCCGCGTTTGCCCCGGTGGAGTCGTAGTAAACAAAATAACGATATGGCATAAGGTACTGGTCAGTGAACGGAAAATTTGGATCCTCATAATCGTCAGGATAAAGTACACCGTGGCTTTCTAGGTTTGTAAAGTAGTCGTAATCTGCTGTTGCATTTGTTGATGCCTCAATAATATCAGTAGCATCCATGCCAATATATTGTCCTGCATCAGGGCCGCACATTCCCAGTTCATCTCCCCAGTACCAATAACCTGAGGTATCAGTAGTAGATTTATAACTTGGTAGAAACTGTTTCGCGTAACCTGATACTCCGGAAAATGTACTTTGACTTCCATTTGCTATTAATGAAACATCAATACAAAAGATGTAATGGTTGTCCGGGATGTTATCGGTTGCCTCTTCTTCCAAGTATTCGTACACATCATTTAGTTGTGACAGAGTGTAACCATTGCTTCCGTTGGTGTTTACGGTTATTCCAACGGAATCGGTTTCGAAGGTGCATCCCAATGCTGTAGCATAACCATAGGAATAATTTAGTAAGGCCTCCACATACCACACAGCACTGTCGGCTGCATAGCTGGTGCCGTCTTTTAAGTGATTATCGAGCTTGTCCTTAAAGTTAAGGATCAGTGCCTCGGTTTTTTGGCTGTCGTTCATTTGGGGGGTATTCATTTCACCCGTGTTTTCTTTTTTACATGCAGTAATTGCAAATACTGCAAGCACAAAAATAATAATTAATTTTCTCATTAGAAATTAATGTTTTAGTTAAAAAATAGATTAAAGTGCTTATTGCTCGTCAACAATAAGCAGGTTTTGTTTTTCATAAAATTTGTTTCTTTGAAATTTGATAAATGAGCTTCTTTTATGAAGAATCGTAATAAACTACCATCTTACCTCCTTTCTTTGGTTTTTAGTATTCCACCTAATCTTTTCAGTCCGCACGTGCGGGATTCGGCTGCTTCTCTTTTTTATATTTTAGAGTGATTAATGCAATCTTTATATTAGTTTGAAAAGAAGCTTACCCGACACATCCTCCCCTTACTTATATATTCTGTGCTGATAGGTTTTGTCGGACATTTAAATGTTAAATGTTTTTAACGTTCCATGGGCGGGCTGGTTTACAATTACTTATTGGGGAAGATTTTTCCCAATGGATAGACCAGAAAAACCTTATTTCCAATAATGATCTTTCCCTGGTCTTTGGAATAGTGCCTAAATTGTAAGGGGAGGAAATAGGAAATGAAAGGTATAGGGCTTAACGGGGCTTGTTGAACAGAATTAGTTCAATAATAATGTTAGTACAGTCTCAAACCTTTTTTACTTTAACATTCGATATTCCACCAACATCAAAAATATTTAACTTTTAATGGGCTGAAACATTTACACTTCAGAATTCATCCTTGCATTGGCGGGATTTCGCTTTACTTAACATACAAAATTTCCCTACTCCACCACAACCTTCCCCCGTTCATCCAATCCCTCTTTGTTAAATATCCTGTAAACATAGGTTCCTGCCGGGATGCCCGAAACATTGACTCGCTGGTAATTTGAATATAAATGTTTGTCCAATATAAGTTTCCCACCAATATCCATTAACTGAAAGCTGGCCGTTTGGTAAACCTGGCTGAATTCGATGTTTACAAAATCGCTGGCCGGGTTGGGATAGAGGATGGCTTCTGTGGTTTTGATTTTTTGCTGGTTTTGATTTATGCCTGTCAATAAACCATCGCTGTCTGTTTTCATCAGGAAAACTTCTTTAATATCAGGGTTGGTTGGTGGGGTTGGGCTATAAGTGCCTAAAACAACTATACCTCCATCCGGATGGGCTTTCATTGAATTTGCCTCGTACATCCCCTCCACACCAAAAAGATATTTCTGCCAAATAAGGTCAAGGTTTGGGCTAAGCTTAAATAGCATAATCTTTGTTGGTTGTTGTTGGACATTCATTGGTGCATCTAAGTTATGTGTTGAACAAAGTACCAGGTTCCCATCTGCTAAGGTATCCAGAGAATTGAAATGGGCTACATGTGAAGCCGAATCATCATTGCAATTAAAGATAAATTGATTCAACACATTGCCATTTCTATCAAGTTCATTCACCATTGAGCTATACTCAAAGTTAATAGCATCCAATTTGTTGGATGCAACATACATAGTGGAATCAGTTTTCCGCAATACATTATAAGACAGGATGGATTCTTCAGGTATTGGAAATTGTGAAATAACAGTCATGTGAGGGTCAAATTCAGTAAATACTCCCATGGCACTTAAGGTTGTCGCCAAGTCAAAAGAAACTGTAAACAAATTTTCGGAGCCAGGAGATAAGTAGAAATCAAA
>CAZBDF010000009.1:0-23898 GCA_964490385.1 uncultured Lentimicrobiaceae bacterium
TCCACCGAATTGTTCCTTGGTGAATTTACCATATCCGAAATCCTGTAAGCATCCATCAACTTTGCCGGAAAGGGCTGTAGCATGTCAATCAACTGTTTTTGATCAGTGCTTTCCAGCCAAAGCTTTTCCGATTTCATCGGCACAATTACCGGCATACGATTGTGTATTTCAGCCATCAGTTCATTGGGGGAGGTGGTAATAATAGAAAATGTACGGATGGTTTCGCCCTCCGGGTTTTTCCACTGGTCCCAAATACCGGCCATCGAAAATAGAGGCTGATCTTTTAAAAAAATCCGATAGGGGATTTTCTTTTTGCTAAACTCGTCTTTTCTCCATTCATAAAAAGCATCTGCCGGGACCAGGCACCTGCGCCGTTTGAACGAAGTCCTGAGCGAGGGTTTTTCGCTAATGGTTTCTGCTCTTGCGTTGATCAATTTATTGCCAATGGATTTGTCTTTCGCCCAAAATGGGATCAGCCCCCAGCGTAAATTGCCCAAACTGCCAGGTGCATCGTTGCTAATTACCGGTAACATTTGGGTTGGTGCACAATTATAGTTGGGTAAAATTTTATTATCGTTTACCGTAATATCATAATGCTCGTTCACGATTTTCAGGTCCGGGGCAAATGAGTATCTTCCACACATACTGTAAGAAATTGTTTTCGTTCAACTTTGTCTTCTATTTGTCGGTACTGCAAAATAATTTTACTTTTGCACCCCCAAAATTATAAAATATAAAACAGATCAAATATAATGGAAAATCTAGTAACAGATACAAACTTGAAATACAAAGTAGCTGACCTCTCGCTGGCCGAATGGGGAAGGAAAGAAATAGAAATTGCCGAAAAGGAAATGCCCGGCCTGATGTCCATCCGCAAACAATATTCAGCTGAAAAGCCACTAAAAGATGTACGCGTCACTGGCTCCTTGCACATGACTGTGCAAACTGCTGTGTTGATTGAAACCCTGCTTGAACTTGGTGCCGACGTACGTTGGGCAAGCTGCAATATTTTCTCAACCCAGGATCATGCTGCCGCTGCCATTGCAGTTACAGGCGTTCCTGTTTTTGCATGGAAAGGTGAAACGCTGGAAGAGTACTGGTGGTGCACAAACCAGGCACTTTCATTCCCTGGTGGAAAAGGGCCGCAACTGATTGTTGACGATGGTGGCGATGCAACACTTTTGATACACAAAGGTTTTGCTGCCGAAAAAAATCCAGATTTGCTGAAGCTTGAAGGTGAAAATAACGAAGAGAAAGTTGTCATGAACCTGCTCCAGCAGGTTTATGTTGAAGATCCTCAAAGATGGCACCGTACTGCTGCTGAATGGAAGGGTGTTTCGGAAGAAACCACTACAGGCGTTCACCGCCTTTACCAGATGAAAGAAAAAGGTAAACTGCTCGTTCCGGCAATCAATGTAAACGATTCAGTTACCAAATCTAAATTCGATAACCTTTACGGATGCCGCGAATCGTTGGCAGATGGTATAAAGCGTGCCACTGATGTGATGATCGCGGGTAAAGTTGTGGTTGTGTTAGGTTATGGTGATGTTGGTAAAGGTTCGGCAAAGTCGATGCGTGCTTATGGATCAAGGGTAATTGTTACCGAGATTGATCCGATTTGTGCTTTGCAGGCTGCTATGGAAGGTTTCGAAGTGACCACGATTGAAGAGGCGTTGAAGGAAGGGCAAATTTTTGTAACCACTACAGGAAACAAAGATGTGCTTACGCTTGAGCATATGAAGCATATGAAGGACGAAGCCATCGTTTGTAACATTGGCCACTTCGATAATGAGATTCAGGTTGAAGGTCTGGAAAATGATCCGGAAATAGAAAAAATAACTATCAAACCACAGGTTGACCGCTACAGGTTTAAAAATGGCAATTCAATCTATATGCTGGCCGAAGGACGTCTTGTAAACCTTGGTTGCGCCACAGGACATCCGTCTTTTGTGATGAGCAATTCGTTTACCAACCAGACCCTCGCACAAATCGATCTTTGGAAAAACAAAGACGTTTACGAAATTGATGTATATCGTTTGCCAAAATACCTCGACGAGGAAGTTGCACGTTTACACCTTGAGCAGTTGGGCGTAAAACTTACTAAGTTAACACAGGAACAATCCGACTATCTGGGCATTCCTATCGATGGCCCATACAAGGCCGATCATTACAGGTATTAGAGCTTAGATTTGATAATTTGATAATGTGCAAATTTGTGCATGGCATCACTATGTGGAAGATTAAGTTCTTGCACCTTGAAAGGTGATGTGTTAGTTTTAAAAACCACAAATCTGGCATCCACAATATAAAATCAGCATCCTTTTTAGGGTGCTTTTTTTTTGTGATATTGTTAGTGCGGGTGAGAAGGGGTAAGGTTAATAATGGAGTTAGACTGAGAACTGCCAACTGGGAACTGAAGATCCCGAAAAGTAAAAAACTTTCAATTTTTGTAACTTTTCGAGGATGCTCGGAAAACAATGAAATCAGAGATTTCTGGTTTTTCGGCACTGAGAACTGAAGATCCCGAAAAGTAAAAAATTTTCAATTTTTGTAACTTTTCGAGGATGCCCGAAGCATAGCTTCGGCACTCTATGAACTTTAGGCACTCAAAACCCCAAACTTTCCTAATTATAAATCTGCAAAGTCTCCCCGTCAAAATTTGTTTGGAATGCATACAGCGCATACACGGCCGGGCCAATGGTTACTGAGCCATCAAGGATGATGTATTGCGCGCCTGTGCATGTATCATTTACAAGGATTCCGGATTCGTCCATCACAAGCCTGGTACATTCTAAATCCGGCTCGGTAATGCAGCAACTATCAGGTTTATAAGTTGGTGTGCGGTCATAAGCTACAAAATCATCCTGATTCACACGATAAACAATAATGCCCCTGCTGGGTGGGTTGGCATAAAGATAAACCCAGCCACCAGGGCTGTTCAGTTCGATGTATTCAGTACTATTGGGTTGAATGAAAATATTGACAAAACCAGGATCGACCTCAGGGCCTTCGTTTTTATCACACGACAAAAATGCTACTGACAGCAGCACAAGCAGTAAAAATAAATTGGAAATAGATTTCGTTTTCAGTAGCATAATTAATTGTGATTTTATGCCAAACGATTTCATATTGATAATATTTTTTCTCAGCTTATTTTTAAACTTCCATGAGGGTCAAAAATAAAAATTGATACCTTTGACAGATGCTCGATTGCCCACACCTTTAAGTTGATGATGTAAATGAACAAAATTCACCTCGTATTTTTATTGTGGATCTCCCTTATTCAGATCACACCAGGTCAAGATATTACACCCGGGACTGTTAAATTCGATTTATTAGCTTCCGAAAACCAGGCACTTCAAAAGGGGCTTTCACAAAACACAATTCATTGCCTCTTGCAGGACCAACAGGGTTATATGTGGTTTGGTACCTGGGATGGCCTGAATAAATATGATGGCTACAAGTTTACGATCTACAACACCCACACTGGCCTGAGCAACGAAACCATTAATGCCTTGCTTGAGGCTGATGACGGGAAAATATGGATTGGTACCGAAAATGGCTTAAATTGCCTCAACCGGGAAACAGGTGAAATTCGGATATTTTATCATGATCCGGACGATACTACTTCACTTTCCAACAATTGGATCAATTATCTGTACCAGGATCAACCCGGAAGAATTATGGTTTGTACACCTTCCGGGTTAAATGTAATGGATACCAAAACCGGTAAAGTAAATATTTACACCAGCCGCCTCGCCGGTTTAAGGAGCAATCCAAGTAACAATATCAACTTTTTAACACAGGACAATGTGGGCAATTACTGGGTAGCAACCGATTTTGGTGTGCTTAAGTATAATCCTAAAACCAGCGAAAATATCCGCTATCTCAACCGTCCGGGCGATCTTTCAAGTTTATCAAGTAACCTCGTAAATTGCATTTTCCAGGACAATGAAGGGTTAATATGGATAGGTACTGACAAAGGATTGAACCTTTTTCATCCTCATGCAGGAACCTTTACCAGGTTTTTGCACAACTCTAATGATCCTTTGAGTATCAGTAACAATCACATCTCAAAAATATTTGAGGACAGAAATGGGAATTTTTGGCTTGCAACAGACGGAGGAGGTGTTAATATCTTAGACAAGGAAAACTTCACCTTTGCTAGGATACAAAATAATCCAAAGGATCCGAAATCGTTAAGCAACAACCGGGTGTACGATATCTGTCAGGATGATGTAGGTAATCTTTGGTTTGGAACATTCAGCGGGGCAGGCAGGATTGATAGCTATGTTGCAAATTTCGAACTCTTTGTGCTTGATCCGAATAACCCAAACAGTGTAAGAAATAATTTAATCTGGGCATTTCTTGAGTTTGGGCCCGATGTATTTTGGATAGGTACCGAAAATGGGATCAGTATTTTTGATGAGGACAACTATACATTTACACGGTTCGAGGATCAATTCGCTGGTGCAAATAATTTGACTTCACAAAGGGTCAGGGCCCTGGCAAAAGATCAGTTAGGAAATATCTGGATTGGATCATTTGATGGAGGCCTTGATTTCTTCAACCCCCATACTAAAGAGCTGATCAACTACAGCCCATCCACCCAGGATAAAAACAGTATTTGTGACTTAAATATCCAGACATTGCTCGAAGACAGTTATGGAAAACTATGGGTGGGGACCAGCGATGGGCTCAATGTGCTGGATATAAAAACGCATAGTATCAAGGCCTACAAACACGACCCGGACCAGTCGGGATCCATTCCCGATAATGTCGTTTATCATGTAATCGAAGATAGTGGCCACAACATCTGGCTTGCCACTATGAATGGCCTGTGTAAATATAATCGTGAGAATGATGATTTTACTACTTTCAAGGAGGCCGATAACATGGCTATTAACAGAGGTGCGGACAAATATTTTAGCATATTCGAAGATAGTGACCATGATTTTTGGTTGGGTTCCAGGGGTAGTGGGCTGAAAAAGTTTGATGTTAAAAACAATACTTTCACTACATATACCACCGAACATGGTTTACCAAATAATGTGGTGTATGGTGTGCTTGAAGATAGCGAGGGGTATTTATGGATGAGTACAAACTGGGGGATTTCAAGATTTGATAAATGGAATGAATCTTTCCTGAATTTCGATGTTACCGATGGTTTGCAAAGCAACGAGTTTAATGCCAACGCTTTTTTATTGAGTAGTTCAGGCGAGATATTTTTTGGGGGCATGAAAGGCTTCAATGGATTTTACCCCTCCGACATTAAATTAAATCAATCAGTACCACGGATCGTCATCACTGCTTTTAAAATCTTTAACCAGGTGCAACCCGGAGAAATCCTGGATGGGGACACCATTTTACTCAATCACAACGATAACTTTTTTAGTTTCGAATTCGCTGCATTGGATTACACCAAACCAATGAAAAACCGCTACGCCTACATGCTGAAGGATTATAATAAAGACTGGACTTTCGTTTCTGCAAACCGACACTTTGCCGACTACACAAAAGTAACCCCAGGTACTTACAGTTTTAATGTAATTGGATCAAACAATAACAATATCTGGAATGATGATGGCGTAACTTTAACCATCATTATCAGGCCACCCTGGTATCAAACCTGGTATTTCAGGATTGGGGCTGCACTATTTTTATTTTTCCTCATCTACCTTTTCATTTTTTTCAGGATAAGACGAATGAGGAGAAAACATGAGATGGAGAAAAAAGTATTGCAGATCGAGAAGCAACTGTTCGATATTCAGCAAAAAGCATTGAGGCTGCAAATGAACCCTCATTTTATTTTTAATTCGCTCAACTCTATTCAGAGTTACATATTAAGTAATGATGTTGACCTTGCAGTGAATTATCTTGGCCGGTTTTCGCAGCTCATGCGATTGATCCTTTCCAATTCGCGCGAATCAGTTGTTCCGCTTGCTGATGAACTTAAGGCAATCAGGCATTACCTCGAAATCGAGAAACTTCGCTTCGAGGAAAAATTTACGTACAGCATCATTGTTGATGCTGCAATTGATGATGAATTTACAGGAGTGCCCCCAATGATTATTCAGCCATATGTCGAAAATGCCATCATTCATGGACTTATCCATAAATCTACACCCGGCCATATCACCATCAGGTTTCAGGAAAAAAAATCCAGCTTGTTGTGCAGCATCGAAGACAATGGTGTGGGCCGTGCAAAAGCAAGTGAAATTAAAAGGCAATCGGGATTGAACACCAAATCACGCGGAATGATGATAACCAAAGAAAGACTTGAGATATTAAACAAGAAAACCGACGAAAAATTCTCTATTAATGTTATCGATCTTAAAGATGTAAAAGGGAAACCATGCGGCACCCGGGTCGAATTGCTAATTTCACTCCAGGAGTTGTAGTTGCCCCATACCTTGCCCAAAACTGAGGGTTCAACTCCGGGTTGGAAGGTATGGATGGTTGCTCATTCTTCATTGGTAATCATGTATTAAATGTTAGCGGCGTTTTAAATTTCATCACTCCATCACTCCATCACTTCAATCCCCCGACACTCCAATCCCCTTAAAAAATTGATTGATCTTTATTTATAATTACTAAAAATTAAACCCTAATACCAAGAAAATGCTTTCAGGTTGAACTATTTTATTGATATTTGACGCTCAATTTTTTCACATAATTTAAGGGAATTTGGTTAAGGCTGTAATCATAGAAGACGAAAAAAAGTCGCGCTTGGCGTTGGTAAGTTTGTTGAGCAGATATTGCACTAATGTATTGGTGCATGCCGAAGCACCGGGTGTGAGAACCGGGATAGAAGCCATTAGAAAACATAAGCCGGATGTGATTTTTTTGGATATTCAAATGGCCGATGGCAGTGGTTTCAGGTTACTGGAGGAAATTGGTGAAATTGACTTCGAGATTATATTTACAACAGCATTCGATCAGTACGCCATCAAAGCCATTAAGTATAGCGCACTTGATTATTTGCTAAAGCCAATTGTTCCACAGGAGTTAGTTGAAGCAGTTGAAAAGGTTGAAGCAAAAAAAATTGCAAAAAATGCAAATTTGAACAAGAACATTGATGTGTTGCTTGAAAATTTAAAGGCCTCAACTAAAGAATCGCCAAAGATCATTCTGTCAACTGCCGAGAAAATTCATGTTGTTAAAATTGATGATATCATCAGATGTGAGTCGGATAATTATTACACCCGTTTCTTTTTTAAAGACGGAGGTAAGCTACTTATATCTAAAACATTAAAAGAAAACGAAAGCCTGTTGAAGGACCACAATTTTATCAGGCCCCACAAATCACACCTCGTTAATGCCAAATACATTAAGGGGTACATGAAGCACGATGGCGGGTATATTGTGATGAGTGATGAAAGTAAAATCCCGGTTTCGCGAAGGAAAAAGGAATCGATGATTGAAATCATCAATAGTTTGTAATCAAGGTACAGAAATCAATATAGAACTAATTTTAAATCAAATAACCGAAAGGAAAAGTCAAGCTGATTATTAGCTAAACGGTTAAAAAACATTTTGTTTAAAGAAGCTAATTGTTTGTATTAAATCGCTGAAATACAGTCAGAAACAAGCAAATAAGGGCTATACCGTAAACTGATTGTTAAAAACCGTTAACTGATTTTTTCTTTACATTTAAAAAGCATTCGCCTACTTTTACACAATAATGGTGCTCGGATCGAATAAGATGAATGAATATTTATACATATTATTTTTAGTAGCTTGGCTGGCTTTCTCTGTCTATCAGCAGAGTCAGAAGAAGAAACGCAAGGAAGCTGCCAAAAGAGTTGCAATCCAGGAAGAAGATGCGAACGAATATGATTCTCAGCATCAGCCGGTGGAGGATGCCTATGTAGAAAGGCCAGTGGAAGGCACGAAAGGAAAAACGGATTTTAAAAGGGCCCTGGAGGAAATTTTACTTGGTGAGCAAATAAGTCTTGAAACAATACCTGACGAAGAAGCACAATCATTAGAAATCATTCCTGAGAGGGAATATGTTGAGGAAAATGAAAAAGAAGCCCATACATCAGCATGGTCGGGAATGGAAAAGCAGTCTCCGGAATCTGTTGCAAGGATGAAGGATGACCTTGAAAAGAATATGGTTTTAAATGAAGATACTATGGAGGATGAATCAATTGAGCATTACTTCAATCTGCGCAATGCAGTGATATATGCTGAGATTCTGAAACCAAAATATGTTAATTAATCGTAAAAATTTAAAAGTCGAAGTGCAAAAAGGTTTGGTTAATAATTTATTTTATGTGTAATTTTACCGCCCTTAAGCAATATGTATAATCTAACGCAAAATTATATGGTATGTTAAGAAATTTACTTTTAACTATTGGAATTGTACTGGCTGCAAGCTTGTCAGTGTTTTCACAGACAGGTGCTCTCCACGGAAAGATTTTAGACAAGGATACCAAAGAACCTATTCCTTTCGCGAATGTGACAATATTTTCGGGGGGTGACATGGTATCAGGAGGAACTACCGACTTTGACGGAAAATACGTCGTCAAACCTTTAACTCCCGGTAATTATAATGTCAGGGCATCCTTTATAGGATACCAGTCGAAAGAATTTTCCGGCGTGGTTGTCACAGGTAATTCAATAACCTTTCAGGACTTCGAATTGGGGTCAACAACTGAAACGCTCGAAACAGTTGAGATTATTGAGTACAAAGTGCCCCTGATCCAAAAGGATAAAACAGTATCCGGGGCTACAGTTACCTCCGAGGAAATCGCACAAATGCCTAACCGTAATGCAACCGCTGTTGCTACTACGGTGGGTGGTGTTTATTCAGATGCCGATGGAGGTAACATTAGTATTCGTGGCCAGCGTAGTAATGGTACCGCATATTACGTTGATGGTATCAGGCTAAGCGGATCGCCTTCACTTCCCGAGTCTGCTATCGAGCAGGTGGCCGTAATCCTTGGTGGTACTCCGGCCAGGTATGGTGATGCTACCGGTGGTATCATTAGTGTTACCACAAAGGGGCCTTCCAGGGAATTTGGTGCCGGAGTTGAGCTTCAAACTTCTCAATTTCTGGATAAATTTGGCTACAACCGTGTCGGATTTAATTTTCAGGGACCCCTTTTTAGTAAGGTGGAAGATAATAAAAAAACATCCATTTTAGGGTACTTTATCGCGGGTGATGTTATTTATCGTCAAGATGGTTCCCCATCTGCTAAAGGAACTATTGACAAGGTGAAAGATGATTATTTGGATTATCTGAAAGAAAACCCTCAAAGGCCGACTGGTACAGGTTTCGGCTTGTACAACAACTCATTCTATACCAGAACGGAAAATACTGAATCAATCCGTGCCACCGAGAATACGCAGAGAACGAACGTTAACTTGTCTGGTAAAGTTGATTTGCGGACTTCTCCCACCATTAACCTTACATTTGGTGGACAGTTCAATTATCAGGATTACAATGCTTTCAACTATGGGGGCTCGTTGTTTAATTATGAGAATAATGCCCATGTTAACAACAGGACCTGGAGAGTTTTTGGAAAGTTTACCCAGAGGTTTCCGGTTGATAAGGAAAGCACATCCTTAATAAAGAATGTCTTCTATAGCATACAGGCTGACTATTCCAAGTTTTATCAAACTGTTGATAACGAAAACCATAAGGATAATCTATTTAATTATGGATATCTCGGTAAATTTGAAACTACCAAGCAACGGTCATATGAATTAGGTACTGATACGGTGAATGGAACAGTGTACAACAATGTTAGGCTTCATAATGCTTACCAGGACACAGGTTTTTATTTTACCGCCTACGATGTTAATCCTGTAGTAGCAAGATATACCGAGCAATACTACGAGTTCTATCCCAATAAAGGTAATTGGAGAGATCCTATTAACGGTAACTGGTTAAACTATAATCAGGTGCAGCTGTATGGCGGCCTGTTGAATGGCCAGGCACCAGACGATGTTTACACGATGTGGACTAATGTGGGTACACAATATAATGGTTATTCTATAACAGATAATACGCAAATTGGGATCGATGCCAATGTGTCGCTTGATATTGGGAACCATGCCATCGAGTTCGGCTTGCAATATCAACAGCGTTCTGACAGGGGTTATGGTTATGGGCCTGGCAATAACCCGGGGCCTGTTAACTTTTGGGGGCTTACCCGTCTGATTACAAATACACATATTAACGAACTTGATAAAAGTAACCCTCAACTGGTTACTGTGGATGGTGTTTTTCAGGATACCATAAATTACACCAGACTTTATAGCCCGGTTGAGCAAAGGGTTTTTGATATTAATTTGCGCAAGCAAATGGGATTACCTGTTGATGGTACCGATTGGATTGATATTGATTCCTACGATGTGAATACCCGGACAATTAATTATTTTGATGAGAATAATAATTTAGTAAAGGATGTCCCGGTTGAAGGGGGATTGTCAGTTGATATGTTTAGTGCCGATGAACTGTTGAATGACGGGAACAATTACGCGTATTATTATGGCTACGATCCTTATGGTAATAAGCAGACTAGTAGGCCGGCTTTCGCCGATTTCTTTAACAATACAATTACCGACGATATAGGGCGTGAGCAAAATACACGGGACATTGGTGCATTTGAACCAATTTACGGTGCATTTTTTATCCAGGATAAGTTTGAATTTGATGATCTGATTTTTAATGTTGGTTTACGTATCGACCGTTTCGATGCTAACCAAATGGTATTGAAAGATCCTTATTTGTTTTACTCAGCTTTTTCTGTGGAAGAGGTAAACTCCTTAGGCGGACAGTCAATTTCCCATCCTGATAATATCGGTGGTGGCGCAACTGTTTATATCGACAACAAAGATAACCCTACCGAAATTACAGGTTATCGTGAAGGAAGCGTTTGGTATAATTCACAGGGTACTGTTATCCAGAACCCTGATGTTTTGGATGCTGGAAACGGTATAACTCCATACCTTGTTAATCCACAGCAGCAAAATATTAATGCTGATGTATTTACTGATTACGATCCACAAATAAGTGTAATGCCCCGTGTTTCTTTCTCATTCCCTATTTCCGACGAGGCATTGTTCTTTGCACATTACGACATCCTTACACAAAGACCAACCGATCTTTTGCGTATGAACCCGATAGAATACTACTATATTGAAAAGCAAGGTAGTATTAACAATCCAAACCTGAAACCATCGAAGTCGATTGATTACGAATTAGGATTCCAGCAAAAAATCTCTAATTCATCCTCTCTTAAAATTTCTGCTTTTTACAAGGAAATGCGCGATCAGGTTCAGTACTACCGTTACACCGGTGCATACACCGGAGGGTCAAACCTGTATTATTCCTACAACAATATCGACTTTGGTACTGCTAAAGGCTTAACCATTGAATATGATTTGAGAAGGACTAATAATGTGAGGGCAAGAATTAGTTACACATTACAGTTTGCTGAAGGTACAGGTTCCAGCGCAACTACAGCTCGGGCACTTGTTAATGCGGGCTTACCTAACTTAAGGACTATTTTCCCACTAAACTGGGACAGAAGGCATGCATTTAATATTGTGCTCGACTACCGTTTTGGAGAAGGGAAAAACTATAATGGCCCAACTTCTACCCGCCAAATCAAAGGCACCGACCAGGTGAAAACCACCCATTGGCTTCAAAATTTTGGTGTTAACTTTACATTGAGCGGAGGATCGGGAACGCCATATACACGTTCGGATAATGTTGTTGCAACTTATGGATCGGGTGGTAGTCGCCAGCTTGAAGGCTCTATTAATGGTTCGAGGTTACCAATGCAGTTTAGGGTTGATTCCAGGATCGATAAAGACTTTAATATTTCTAAAAACCCCAATTCAACTACCTATTTGAATGTTTATTTCCAGTTCCTGAACCTTTTTAATACATTGAATGTAACGGGAGTTTATCCAGCTACTGGCAGTGCCGACGATGATGGATACCTTTCATCACCTGACTGGCAGGATAACATCAATTCACAATTGGATCCACAAGCCTACCGCGATCTTTATGCGCTGCGGATGAATACACCATTTAATTATAGTACCCCACGCCAGATCAGGTTGGGTATAATATTCAATTTCTAATGTTGGTAATATAAAATAATGATAAGTATGAAGAACATATTACGAATTTTGCTGGTATTTTTCGGGATTCTTTTAATCTCCCAGGGAAATAGTTACGCTGAGAAGTTAGTTACCGAAAAAGATCTTAAGACCAGAGAACTTAAGGCAGGTGCTGCAGGATGTTCTGCCGGTGCCGGGTTCGCATTTTTGGAAGTCAACAATATCCGCGCGCGTATTAATACGGGAGGCGATATGTGGTGGAACTTCACCGATGCGCAATATTATGTTCCTGGAAACAGTCTGAAAACTTCCATGTTTTCCGCTTCATTGTGGATTGGTGGCCTCGACGTTAACGGACAATTAAAGCTTGCCGGACAGCGATACCGCTCTAATGGTAATGATTATTGGCCAGGCCCGCTATCAATTGATGGTTCGGCTTCTATTGATGAGGAAACCTGCTCTCAATATGATAAACTCTTTAGAATGAAAAGAGAAGATGTTGATGAGTATCTTGCCTGGTGGAACAGTACCAACAGGACAGAAGAATACCCTGACTATACCATACCACAATCTATTTTAGATTGGCCAGCACATGGTGATGTTGCAAAAAACCAAAGCTATTACCTGGCTCCGTTCTATGATGAAAACGGCGATGGTGAATACGATCCCAATCAAGGTGATTATCCATATTATGATATTGACAATAGCTTGTGCACAACTTTAACCCCAACTATGGATGCAGAATTTTATCACCCGGATGATCCTGATAACTGGAAGTATGGTATTCTTTCTGACCAGGTAATTAAAGGTGATGAAACCTTGTGGTGGGTGTTTAACGACAAGGGTAATGTGCACACTGAAACAGAAGGTGCAGCTATTGGCATGGAAATCAGGGGGCAGTCATTTGGTTTTTCAACCAATGACGAAATCAACAACATGACCTTTTACAGTTACGAAATTATTAACCGTTCAACCTTTACATTGACGAATACTTTTTTTAGCCAGTGGGTTGACACTGATTTGGGATACGCCCAAGATGACTTTGTAGGTTGTGACGTGGCACGTGGCCTGGGTTATTGTTACAATGGAGTTGAAATTGATGGTACCGGACAACCCGAAGCTTATGGCATTCAGCCACCTGCTATTGGGGTTGACTTTTTCCAAGGGCCTTATATGGATCCTGATGGTTTGGATAATCCAAAATACCAATATGTTACAGATCCCACAACAGGTGACACTATTGATAAGATTCAAATTTGTGACGTAAGTATTAATGGAATCAACTTTGGTGATGGCATTGTTGACAATGAGCGTTTTGGTATGCGCCGCTTTGTATATCATGACAATACCAGTGGCAATACCGGTGATCCTGTAATTGCCCCTGAGTATTATAATTATTTACGTGGTATCTGGAAGGATAATACTATAATGCAATATGGCGGTAATGCACACTTACCAGATGCTGATGGCCCTGCAACTGACTTTATGTTTCCTGACGATACTGACCCATGTAACTGGGCTACAGGAGGCCAGCCACCTAACGCAGGATGGAATCAAAATGGTAAATACTGGAATGAGAATACCGCTGGTAATAATCCTTTCGACCGCCGTTTTATGCAGTCAGCCGGACCATTTGATTTATTGCCCGGTGCTGTAAACTATATTACTGTTGGTATCCCCTGGGCTGTTGCAAGTTCAGGTGGACGATGGGCTTCAGTTCAACTGCTCAGGGTAGTGGATGATAAATGCCAGGCATTGTTCGACAACTGTTTTAAGGTACTCGACGGTCCTGATGCACCAGATTTGAGTTTCCTGGAGATGGACCGTAAGATGATTGTTTATATTGCCAACAGAAAAGGTTCTAACAACTACCGCGAATCCTACAAAGAAATTGATCCGAACATTCAAATTTCAGATACAATCCCTAAGCCCATCCGTGATTCATTGAGGACATATACTTTTGAGGGTTACCAGATTTTTCAATTGCGTAATTCTGAGGTAAGTCCTGAAAGCCTTAATGATCCTGACTATGCTCGTCTGGTTGCACAATTTGACAGGAAAAACGGGATATCCAAACTTGTTAATTATTACTATAAACAAAACATTGGTGGTAACGTCCCGGTAGTAGAAGTTATTGGTGGTGATGAAGGAGTTAGTCACTCTTTTGAACTCACAGAAGATGCCTTTGCGGAAAAGGATCCTCAAGTTGTAAATCATAAGCAATACTACTTTATGGTGCTTGCATATGCCTTTAACGAGTATCAGCCCTATTCGCAGGAAGCTGGGATCGAAAATGGTTTATCTGGACAGAAAAAACCTTACCTCGCCGGACGTAAAAATATTAAGGTTTACACAGCAATACCACACAAAAATGTAAATGGTACAACACTAAATTCAACTTATGGAGATGGCTTTGAAATTACCAGGATACAAGGTCATGGCAATGGAGGTTTCGAATTGGAAATGAAGCAGGAAAGCCTTGATGAGGTAATGACAAAGGCACCCGCCAGCGCCGATAACCAATATGGTGACGACAATTATCCAATTGTTTATAACCCATCTTATGAAGTAGGTTTAGGGCCATTGAATGTTAAAGTAGTTGATCCGCTAAATGTTCAGAGCGGAAATTACACACTAAGATTTATAAATGTTAAGACCTCGGATACCGACAGTCTTAAGATAAATAATGCCAGTTGGGTGATAACAGATGAGTCTGGAAATGACTACCGGTCGGATACTACAATTAGCATTAGAAACGAGCAAATTATACCAGAGTTAGGGATTTCGGTAACTGTAGATAAAATCGGTTATCCCGGCGATTCAATCTCGATAAACAATGGGTTCATTAATTCTTCAATTAAATATACCGATAGCTCCCAGATGTGGTTTTCAGGAGTTCCTGATGTTGACGTTCCAGGTTTGCCATTCAACTGGATTAGATCTGGTATTTATAAAGATGATGAGAATACCCGGTTTAACGACTATGACATGGCTGCCGATGATCCATGGGATGCGCTGCAGTTTTACGAAAAAATGATCATTATGGAGCACGATCAAATATCGGGAGGTACATGGGCCCCGTATTGTATGACAGCGGCCAATGATCAGATCGACATAGGGCCTGCGGTTAATAAGATATCAAAAAGTGGTTCTTTGCTAAAATATCTCGCCAGTGTTGATGTTGTAATTACGGCTGATAAATCCCTTTGGACCCGCTGTCCCGTTGTAGAAATGTGCCCGGATCCAATACAGGCCCAAGGCAATGCTGATCAATATACTTTAAGGGCTTCTCCTTCCATCGACAAAGATGGTAATTTTGCCGAACCCAATGCTTTGCCTAACGATGATCCTAACGACCCGGCTTATGTAAACGGAACAGGAATGGGATGGTTTCCCGGATATGTTATCAATATCGAAACTGGTGAACGGCTTAACGTAATGTATTCGGAAAACTCCTGGCTTGCTGGTGAAAATGGCCGTGACATGCTCTGGAACCCTACTACGAATTTGTTCGATGATCAGTTTAATATGCTCTTTGGAGGAATGCATTACCTTTATATTATGAAACATATTGATCTGAAATATGGTCAGAATATCTACAATTTCCCTGCCTACGATGCCGGTAAAACAATGCGTGATACCTTAACGGGTACACTCCCCCAAATATTAAACCTTACAGCACTATATTCAAGTGCAATGTATGTTAATATGCCACTGGCTGCGGACGACTCTATATGGCTCCCAGATGGAAACGATGTAACAATCAAATTACGGGTAGGTAAACCTTATGAAAGGTATTTCTCGACTGCTTTGGATTCGTTGAGCGATAAAAACCAGAACAACTTCAATCCGATGTACACCTTTAATACTGCCGGTTATGAAGCAGTTGCTTATTCTGCTGATAAGAATTCTTCCGATCTTGACTTAATTAATGTCGTGCCAAATCCTTATTACGCATTTGCTGACGGCCCAGGCTATGAACGAAATCAGCTTGATAACAGGGTTAAAATCACCAACATTCCCGAAAAATGTATCATTACCATTTATAGTATTAATGGTACACTGATCAGGCAATATAATGTTGATAAAGTTGGCCTGACAAATCCAAGGGGAAGTACCAATGGTGTTGATACTGAAATGTTGACTTCGATAGATTGGGACTTGAAAAATTTTGCCGGAATTCCAATTGCAGGTGGTTTATACCTTATCCATGTTAAGGAAACCGGAGGGCGGTCTGGCGAACGAGTAGTTAAGTGGTTTGGTGCTTTACGACCAGTTGACGTGAATACATTCTAATAATTCCTATACTAAAATTATGATTCAAACTATAAAATCCGAGAGTATGAAAAATATTTATAGATACATCATCGCAATTTTCTTAGCAGGATTATTGATTGTCCCGATGGAGGATGTCCTTGCGGGGAACAAAGATAGATCAGGGCAAGCAGGAGCTGGTGAATTACTGATCAACCCCTGGGCGAGAAGTTCAGGATGGGGTGGTGTAAACGTTGCCAATTCGCGTGGATTGGAATCTATTTTCACCAATGTTGCTGGTACCGCCTTTACGCAAGGCACTGAGATAATTTTTTCAAATACAACCTACCTTAAAGGTGCTGATATCAATATCATGGCCTTTGGTTTGACACAGCGTATTGGTGAAACAGGAGCCCTGACCATTTCAATTATGTCGATGAACTTTGGTGACATCCAGGTAACCGACATTAATAACCCTGACCCATCAGACGGAAGTATAGGAACCTTTTCGCCTACACTGATGAACATCAACATTGCATATGCCAAAGCATTTTCGAACAGTATTTATGGTGGTTTCACCCTGAAGATTATTAGCGAGTCAATTTCTGACCTAAAAGCTACAGGCGTAGCCATTGATGCAGGTATCCAGTATGTAACCGGTGAGATGGAGAATATCAAGTTTGGAATTGCATTAAAAAATGTTGGGCCAACAATGAAATTTTCAGGAGATGGCTTATCCTTCAGAGGGTTTTATTCACAGTTTTCTACAACGTCACCAACTTTCGAACAGCGTCAATCAGCTTTTGAACTTCCGGCAACTCTATTAATAGGTGGAGCTTATGATTTCCTGTTCGACGAGAGCAGGTTTACACTTGCAGCAAATTTCCAGTCTAATTCATTTTATAAAGATCAATTTACTTTGGGTGGTGAATTTGCACTCAGGCAATATCTGATGATAAGGGCGGCCTATACTTATGAAGATGGAATTACCAGTGATGCCGACCGCACTACCGTTTATACGGGGCCAAGTGCTGGTCTTACTGTGGCTGTGCCATTTGGAGATGATAAGGAAAAGTCATTTTCTATTGATTATTCCTACCGTGCAACCGATCCATTCGACGGTATCCACACAATTGGCGCACGCATTAATCTGTAAAAAGCTCAGCGCGTAATAAAATTATTGTAATTTTGCATACGAAACGAAGACCCTTTTTCAGGAAAGGGTCTTTTCTTATTATTTAAGAAGTAGTTATTAAAACCGGGATCAATTATGTCTGGAATTCAATATTATAGTGAAGAAGGCTTGAAAAAGCTTAAGGAGGAGGTGAATCAATTGGTATCAGTTGAACGACCCTCCATCTCAAAACAAATTGGCGAGGCACGTGATAAAGGAGATTTGTCAGAGAATGCTGAATACGATGCTGCCAAAGAGGCGCAGGGCTTGCTCGAACTTAAAATTTCCAAAATGCAGGAAGTTATAATGAGTGCAAGGATTCTTGACGAATCACGGTTAGATACATCGAAGGTGCTCCTCCTGTCAAAAGTAAAAATTAAAAATTTGAAAAATGGGGCAACAATGTCATATTCACTTGTTCCCGAGAGTGAAGCTAACCTAAAAGAAGCTAAGATATCTGTAACTTCCCCTATAGCCAAAGGTTTGTTAGGTAAAAAAATTGGTGACAAAGTTGAGATACAAGTACCGGTTGGGAAAATTGAATTTGAGATTATAGAAATTTCCAGATAGAGGGTTTTATATGAATTGTACAAATGCTAAATAGTTTATTATGACTATTTAGCATTTTTTTTTGAGATTTATTAACTTTGCTACCGAATAGCATAAGGCAAATATTATGAGCACTATTTTTACAAAAATAATCAATGGCGAAATACCATCATACAAAATCGCCGAAGATGAAAATTATTACGCTTTTTTAGATATTAATCCTTTGGCAAAAGGCCATACCCTGGTAGTTCCTAAAAAGGAGACTGATTATATCTTTGATCTTGATGACGAAACTATTCAAGGCTTATTTGCCTTCTCAAAGAAGGTTGCAAAAGGAATCGAAAAGGTGATTGAATGCAAACGGGTTGGAATTGCTGTTTTGGGCTTGGAAGTACCACACGCACATGTACACCTTGTGCCCATCAATGGTATTTACGATATTGAATTCAGTAGGCCAAAATTGAAGTTTACACCTGAAGAGTTGGCAGAAATTGCCGCAGAGATCCGTAACGCTATTTGATTCGAACGACATAGAGCCAATCATATTTCACCATGCGTAAAAAGGTAGATTTTCTTGTAATTGGTACCGGGATTGCCGGATTGAGTTTCGCACTTAAAGTTGCTCAACACGGTAAGGTATGTGTAGTTTCAAAGTCAAAAGCCGGAGAAACTGCTACACGATATGCGCAGGGTGGGATTGCTGCGGTAATGTACACACCTGATACTTACGAAAAACACATTAAAGATACTTTGGTTGCCGGAGATGACTTGAACGATGAAAACATCGTTCGCATTACAATCACAGAGTCAACCGAACGGATTAAAGAATTGATTGCCTGGGGTGCTAATTTCGACCGCACGTCAACCGGAAGATACGCCCTTGGCAAGGAAGGTGGACACTCCGAGCACAGGGTTTTACACCATAAAGACAGTACCGGGTTTGAAATTCAGCGCGCTTTGCTCCAGCAGGTCGAATCTCATCCTAATATAGAGATTCTAGAAAATACCTTCTCTTTGGATATCATTACCCAGCATCATTTGGGGAATGAGGTGAGGCGTCGCCGTAAAGATATCGAATGTTATGGTGCCTATGTCCTGGACCTTGAAAGCGATCAAATTCATACAATACTTGCTAAAGTAACGATGCTTTCAACCGGAGGTGCAGGCAATATTTATGCCACCACTACCAATCCCGAAATTGCTACTGGTGATGGAATTGCTATGGTTTACCGGGCGAAAGGGATAATAGAAAAAATGGAGTTTATCCAGTTCCACCCCACATCGCTTTATAATCCACGTGAGAAACCTTCATTTCTAATTACTGAGGCATTACGTGGTTTTGGAGCTATCCTTAAAACTTTGAGTGGTGCTGAGTTTATGCATAAATACGACAAACGTCTGTCGCTGGCACCACGTGATATTGTTGCACGGGCCATCGATAGTGAGTTAAAAGTTAGTGGTGACGATTATGTTTGTTTGGATTGTTGCCATCTGGATAAAAATGAGTTAATCACAGGATTCCCCACAGTTTATGCAAAATGTTTAAGTGCTGGTATCGACATCACCCGCGATATGATACCGGTTGTGCCTGCGGCGCACTATACTTGTGGTGGGATTAAGGTGGATGAATTTTCACGTAGTTCAATCCATCGGCTGTATGCAAGTGGTGAGTGCGCATCCACCGGATTACATGGCGCCAACCGTTTAGCCTCCAACTCGCTCCTCGAATCGGTGGTGTTTTCGCATCGTGCCAGTATCGATGCTATCGATCAAATTGCTTCAACCCGGTTCAGGGATGATATTCCCGATTGGGATGCCGAAGGGATGGTGCTCAACGAGGAAATGATCCTCATCACACAAAGTCTGAAGGATTTACAATCCATCATGAGCAGCTATGTGGGGATCGTTCGTTCAAACCTAAGGCTAAAACGTGCACTCGACAGGTTGGAAATCCTGTATCGCGAAACTGAAGAATTATACGATAAGTCAATCTTAACAGTTAAATTGTGTGAGCTCAGAAATATGATAAATGTTGCCTATCTGGTGATTAAAATGGCAGCACAACGCAAGGAGAGCAGGGGACTACATTTTTCATTGGACTACCCTCGTTTGATAGTCCGAGGTTGAGGTAATTATTTAGGTGGGTGATATATTTGTGACAATTGAAATATTTTCCAATCTAAAAGCATTGATGGTCATTGATTGTGATTCATAGTCACTGATTGTATCATAAAAAATGACATCCGCCAGCTGGCGGATAAATGGCCAGAAATGGCAGCGAAGCCAATGACGATTTTTTTTTGCTTAAATAGCGGATAAAATTTATTTCAGGATCAACTAAATAAATACATAATAGGAAGTTAACAGAAAAAGATGAATCAACAGCGGTTTGCATCACTTATTAAATCTCCTGAACAACTGGCAGACAGTAATCCTGCTGAAATAGAAACTTTAACCGGGCAGTTCCCTTATTGCCAGTCGGCCCAGCTTTTGTATTTGCTGGCACTTTTGCAGGGAAACGACATTAGCTATGGAAGCCGTCTGAGGCTTGCAGCTGCCTATGCCGGCGACAGGACAATATTGAAAGACCTGGTGGACAGATTTGAACCACTACCTGACACTATTGCTGTTAATGATGATACGGATGAGATAGAAATAATTGAGGAAGAAATTCCTGCCAAAGCTGACAAGCAAGAAATTTCTGCTGAATTTGAAGGGGAGGAAGTTGTCTCCAAATTTGAAAAAGAGGAACTTAATTCAGGTGTTAAAATAGAGGAGGTGCCCTCAAGACCAGAACAGGAAATTACAAGCGAAAATGGACATGATGCAGATGTTGAATCATCCAGGAAGGAAGAATATAAATCTGGATCCTCATCGAAAAACCCAAAATGGATAAGCTTTACCAAACGGGAAACCAAGAACCTAAAAGCCGAACTGGATCAAATCAAAGCCGAAATAAAGGAACTGGAAAGACTTATTCAGGAAACCGAAACCAGGGTTGCTAAAACTGAACCGCAAAAAGTTCAGGACGAAACCGAATCAAAGGCCGAAGCAGTTACTTCAAAAGATAGTAGCTCCAAGTCTGGTTCCGAAATTCCATCTGCAAAGATAGAAGAAAAAAAAACTCCCTTAAAAGAGAGTAAATCAAAATCAGATATCATCGACCGTTTCATCGAAAATGCCCCACGGATAACGCGTTCAAAAACTGATTTTTTCAATCCTGCGGACCGGGCCAAAAACAGTACTGTGGATAAGGAAAATATCGTTAGCGAGACACTTGCCAAAATCTATCATAACCAGGGAAATACCGAGAAGGCGGTTAAAATTTATAGGAAATTAATTTTGAGATATCCGGAAAAAAGTAGTTACTTTGCAGCCCTAATTGAAAAAATAAATTCAGAAATTAATCTAAATACTTGATAACATGGGCCTTTACGTATTAATTACGGTGTTGACGATGATAGTTGCAGTACTTATTGTACTTGTGGTTTTGGTGCAGAATTCTAAAGGTGGAGGACTTGCGTCGAACTTCCAGGGTGCAAATTATATGGGTGTTAGAAAAACAGCTGATTTCCTCGAAAAAGCAACCTGGTCCATGGCCATTGCAATGTTGTTTTTAGTGTTGGTATCATCTAAGGTTATCCCAAAATATGAAACTAAAGTTCAAGCAATTGATACTGAGATCAGGGGTGCAATTGAAGATATTCCAATCCAAACAGCCCCGTTTGATCCTTCTCAAAATGCAACTCAGGAAAACACCGGAACAGAAGATGGCGGTGGAAATGAGGAATAGGTAGAATTTCCATCAGGAAAAATTTTTGAAAGTGTCAGAATGTCATAAGATATTCTGACATTTTTTTTTGGCATACATTGTGATTAGCCGTCGTCTGTCAATTGAAAGCAAGAAATGAATATTTCAAGAATTTATAAACAATTAAACAATAAAGATTTATGTCAAAATTGAATATCAAACCATTAGCTGACAGGGTTGTCATAGAACCTTCAGCAGCTGAAGAGAAAACTGCAGGTGGATTAATTATCCCTGATACCGCAAAAGAAAAACCACAAAGAGGCACTGTATTGGCAGCTGGCCCTGGAAAAAAAGACGAGCCCGTTACAGTAAAAGTAGGTGATGTAGTATTGTATGGTAAATATGCCGGAACAGAGATAACTGTTGATGGAAAAGATTACCTCATCATGCGCGAATCCGATGTGGTAGCAATAGTTTAATAAGATAGAAAAGAATAAGTAAAAATTATAAAATTAAGAAAAATGGCAAAAGATATCATATTTGATCTCGAAGCAAGAGAAAAACTTAAAAAAGGTGTTGATGCACTTTCGAATGCAGTAAAAGTAACCCTCGGCCCTAAAGGCCGCAACGTAATTATCGACAAATCTTTTGGTGCTCCTTCAGTAACCAAAGACGGTGTAACCGTTGCTAAAGAAATTGAACTGGAAGATGCTATCGAAAACATGGGCGCGCAAATGGTGAAGGAAGTTGCATCGAAAACCAACGACCTAGCCGGTGACGGTACAACCACTGCTACTGTTTTGGCACAATCTATTGTTACTACAGGATTTAAAAACGTAGCTGCCGGTGCCAATCCAATGGATTTGAAAAGAGGCCTCGACAAAGCAGTTGTGAAAATTGTTGAAGGTTTGAAAAGCCAATCCAAAGAAATCGGCGACAGCTTTGATAAAATTGAGCAGGTTGCTTCAATCTCGGCAAACAACAACAATGCTGTTGGTAAACTGATTGCCGAAGCCATGGGCAAGGTGAAAAAAGAAGGTGTAATAACCATCGAGGAAGCCAAAGGTATCGAGACTTACGTTGAAGTGGTTGAAGGTATGCAGTTCGACCGTGGATATATTTCACCTTATTTTGTAACTGACACCGAGAAGATGGAAGCAGTTTACGAAACTCCTTACATCCTTATTTATGATAAGAAGATTTCTGTAATGAAGGACCTCTTGCCAATTCTTGAAAAAGTGGCTCAGAGTGGCCGTCCATTGTTGATTATTGCTGAAGATGTTGAAACTGAAGCACTGGCTACATTGGTTGTGAACAAACTCAGAGGTGGATTGAAAGTGGCTGCTGTTAAAGCTCCAGGCTTTGGCGACAGAAGAAAAGAGATGTTGGAAGACATTGCAATTTTGACTGGTGGCACTGTTATCTCCGAAGAAAAAGGTTATAAACTGGAAGATGCAACTATCGAGTATTTAGGTGAAGCTGAAAAAGTTTCTATCGATAAAGAAAATACTACCATCGTTAGTGGTAAAGGTAAAAAGGATGATATTAATAGCCGCGTTGCCCAGATTAAGAAGCAAATCGAAACTACAACTTCAGATTACGACAAAGAAAAACTCCAGGAAAGACTTGCCAAATTAGCAGGTGGTGTTGCTGTGATTTATGTTGGTGCTGCCAGCGAAGTTGAAATGAAATCGATGAAAGACCTTTATGACGATGCACTTGCAGCTACACGTGCAGCCATCGAAGAAGGTATCATTCCTGGTGGTGGTGTTGCTTACCTGCGCGCCATTTCTTTCCTTGATAATTTGAAAGGCGTTAACGAAGACGAGAATACTGGTATTGCTATCATGAGAAGGGCACTCGAAGAGCCACTTCGTCAGATTGTTGAAAATGCCGGAATGGAAGGTTCTGTTGTTGTAAACAAAGTTAAAGAAGGTAAAGGCGATTTTGGTTTCAATGCACGGACCGAAGTTTACGAAAACCTCTTTGATGCAGGTGTAATCGACCCAACCAAAGTTGCACGCGTTGCACTTGAAAATGCTACATCAGTTGCAGGTATGTTATTAACTACCGAATGTGTAATTGC
>CAZBDF010000009.1:23998-26237 GCA_964490385.1 uncultured Lentimicrobiaceae bacterium
TTGAAAATGCTACATCAGTTGCAGGTATGTTATTAACTACCGAATGTGTAATTGCCGAGCATAAAGATGAGAATGCCGGTGGTGCCCCTGCCATGCCAGGTGGAATGCCCCCGGGTGGTATGGGTGGCATGTACTAAAATTTGCACATCAAACCAACATATATTCCAAGCCCTCCAAATCGGAGGGCTTTTTTTATTTTCAACTTTGAGAAACATTGTGGATTCTTTGTGGTCTTTCTTTTGTGTAATAAGGTTGTGATATGTTGGGACATGGTCTCTGTACTACGGTTGGAAAAGAGTTCCATACGGACTAACTTCGTGTCGTAAGGTTTTTATGTAGTTTCTGTTATCTGCTAAGAAATAGAAACCTTATTTTCTACTTTTTAACCTTAGTAGCCTTGGTATGTACCCTAAGTTCTCGAACCTTATTACCTTATTTCTCAAATCCATGATTTGAGCCAACTCAGGTTGAAGATTTATTGGTAGCTTAACTTTGCTGCGAGCTGGTTCACTTTATTGAAACAACTTTGGAATCAGATGACAGCTGATGTAGGCTCCTGGAAATTTCGGTAATGAGATTAATCCCGGGAGTTTTCCCTTTGTCAAAGCTACCATACCGATTTTCAATTCCAAGAAATTGCGCGCCATTTAAACTTGACCATTTTAAGAGATTTTCCAAAGGAATTTCAGGGAAAGCCTTTGCAATGGTTTTTATCTCTTCCAAAACTGACAGTTGATGATTTGATGCCAGGCTGTCAGTGCCGAGGGTGAGGTTTAAATTTTTCTTTACCATCAATGGAATGTCAGGAAGTTGGCCTTCAATGAAAAGATTGGCATTTGGGCATAGGGCCCAGTAAAGGTTTTCGAAAATTGATTCGGCAAAGTCCATATCGGCTTCTTCTGAAAAAGTATTGTGAACCAAAAGAAGTGGGTTTTTCGTAGGCAGCAAATGGCCTGTTGATTCTATTGGCGATTTACCGGTTGGCTCAAACCATGAATAATCTATCCCCAGCTTTTTCATGCTTTCAACTATCCAGCCTGTTTTATTTTTGAACAACAAATTTTCATCCTGCGATTCCTGATGATGAAGACTCAGTATGGATTGATGCTTTTCAGCATGGTGTTTAATCAAGCTAAAAAGTTGTTCAGAAACAGAATAAGTAGCGTGTGGGGTAATTGATCCCTGCAAATTGAATTCCTTTTTCAGCTTATCAAAAATGGATTTTGATTTACTGAATTTTTCCTCTGCCAGCCAGGGCATCGATCCGTAAACCTCGATAAATGAATGATAGAAAACCGTGCTTCCGGATTTAGTTGCAAACGAGTAATCAGTATTTGAAATATCCCCAACTGCCACGGTGCCATTTTTATGCATTTGTTCATCAGCGTTGGCGATGGCTTCTTCAATCTGTCTTCGATCGCTTGCTTGTTTTGCTTTTTGTACCTCAAGCACAAAACCACCGAGGCCTGTTTTTTCAGGGATTTTATTCTTCATCCACGAAAGTTCGAGGTGACAGTGCGTATTGACAAAACCCGGGCAGAGGATGCCATTAAACTTTTCCACTTCTTCAGGAATTGCCTGTGCCTCAGAAGGATTAATCAGATCAAGAATTTTTCCATGTTTATCAAAAATCAATATTCCATTTTTGATAGGAGCAGAGGAGATGGGGAAAATCCAGTCGGCTGATATTTTTCGAATTTTGGGCATTTTAATGTTTGAAAACTGAAATCGATGTTTTTTATTACTGTCCGATTAGTTAAATAGATTCTCCTAAGAACCACAATTATCTGTCACTCTGAGTGGAACAGCCTGCCCCGATATTTCGGGGAAGTGGCGAGAAGAATCTATTTGCAGATTTTTGTAATTCCCTGAACAATGTGTTTGGCATTTTTTTGCAAAGACTTGTCCATATAGTCGACTTTTTTCAATAGCCCCGGGTTTTAACCCGGGGTAAAATGAATTTACGATCTTCTACCCCGCTTTTCTACTGTCAATGCCTACGGCATTGACAGCAGAAAAGCGTTTTTTTTTCAATTATTTTATTTGATCCTTGGGTTATGCCATAGGCATCCATTAGGAAAACCCAAGGCTATTCAAATTTCACAAAAAGACTATAAAGACGAACACTATTTAATCAACCTTCAGTTTCTTATACCTGATCCTTTTCGGCCCCACATCTCCAAGGCGTTTTTTCTTGTTTTCTTCGTAGTCGGTGTAGCCACCTTCAAAATAATAAACC
>CAZBDF010000010.1:0-25517 GCA_964490385.1 uncultured Lentimicrobiaceae bacterium
AGCATCCAATATATAGAAAATCAATTTACACCACCCCACCTTCCAGGTTTCTCATCTGGGAACATGACAGAATTTAATAACAATGAAGTCTTATTAGCAAAAATCTGGAAGGTCTCCACTAAGTGAAGTGAGGAATCTTTTTTGTCTTTCTATCATTTTGTCGGATTTTAGTGAAAAGATATTTATAGTAACCTCCGTTACTGTAATCACGGTTACAATAAATTGATTATTTTTGCTTTTATAATATATCCTAAATCAAGCAAGCCATGAAATTCTATGACCGCGAAACAGAGTTGCAACTTTTGGAAGATACCCGTGTGCGATCGGGGCAATCAGCGCAAATGACTTTCATTGTTGGGCGTAGGCGTGTTGGTAAGACATTTTTAACTACCGAGGCATTCAGAGAAAAAAAATCTTTATATTTTTTTGTAGCCCGTAAAAATGAGACCCTTCTGTGTGAAGAATTCATTGGTGAAATAGCCTTAAAATTGGAACAACCAGTTTTAGGCGAATTCAAAAGCTTTGCAAAATTGTTTGAATACCTGCTGGTTCTTTCGCAAAATACTCCGTTCACACTCGTGCTCGATGAGTTTCAGGAGTTTAATAATATAAATAATGCTATTTTTGGTGAAATGCAAAACCTGTGGGATCAATACAAAAATAGCTCAAAGATGAATTTGGTGATAAGTGGGTCAGTTTATTCGATGATGAAAAAAATCTTTGAAAACAGCAAGGAGCCATTGTTTGGCCGGGCCAATGAAAGAATTCATTTGAAGCCATTCTCCATTCTCACACTTAAAGAAATAATAAGTGATTATAACCCGGCTTTTAACGCCGATGACCTACTTGCTTTTTATATTATGTCAGGTGGGGTTGCCAAATATGTTGAAGTTTTTGTAGATAAAAATTGTTTATCGTTAAAAAGCATTCTTAGCGAGATTTTTAGGGAAAACTCTCTGTTGATTGACGAGGGCAAAAATGTTCTTATCGAAGAGTTCGGAAAAGAGTACGCTACTTATTTTTCAATTTTGTCGCTCATCGCCTCTTCGCGTACTTCCAGGTCTGAGATTGAATCGATACTTGAAAAAAATGTTGGCGGCTTCCTAGACAAGCTGGAAAAAGAATATCAAATAATTAAAAATGTAAGGCCAGTTCTTTCAAAACAGGGAACACGTTCTGTGAAGTATTTTATAGAAGACAATTTCCTTAATTTTTGGTTCAGGTTTATTTATAAATACCGGACTGCTGTTGAAATTGGAAATTTTGCTTATGTTCGGAAAATTGTTGAGAGGGATTATGAAACTTTCAGTGGCCTGTTCCTGGAAAAGTACTTCCGGGAGAAACTTGCCCTTTCAGGGGAATATTCGCAAATTGGCAGATATTGGAGTGCCCGTAACCAAAATGAAATTGATGTTGTGGCAATCGACGACTTTGGCAAGAAAGTCTTAATTGCTGAAGTTAAAAGAAATAAAAACGAGATCAGCATCCCACGGCTTAAAATCCAAGCAACTGAACTTGTTGCTAAATTACCCGGATATAAAATCAGATATGCCGGGTTTTCGATGGAAAATATGATGGATCAATAACCAACCTTCAATGATATGAAAAAGTTTAGTTTCCTTTTAAGTGCTTTGTTGCTTGTAGCATTTTTCCAATCCTGCCAACAACAAAAAGAACCTGCTGAAGAGCAACAGCAAAAAGTAAAATTTGAGCAGTACATCAGCGGATATACTTCAGGGTACATTTCCTCGGCAGCCCCGGTGAGGGTTTTGCTGAACCAGGAAATCGAATACTTGCAAGTAGGCTCGGAACTGGGAGACGGAATCTTTAAGTTGAAACCTCGCATCGATGGAAAAGTGTATCTATCAGACCCAAATGCCATCGAGTTCCACCCCGATCATCCACTGGGATCAGGCCAGCAATACACCGGTGTTTTATCACTTGACAAACTGTTTGGAACCGAAACCGGGCTGGATGAATTCGTGTTTCAATTCGAAACATTGAAGCAGGATTTTTCGGTCCTTCATGGGCGATGTGTTTCCACCGGTAAGCCGGATGATTATTTGAAACGCTACGAGGGAACTATACAAACGGCTGATATCATGGATGTGGATTTGGTTGAAAAACTTATCTCGGTGTCATCGCCATCAGCAAATTTAAAACTGTCGGTTTCACCCGCTGGCTCAAATGAGTTTTCTTATGTTATCGACAGTATTCCACGCAAGGATGATACCTACACAGTTACCATCAGCTGGAATGGCAATCCCTTCGATATAGACAAGGAAGGGAGTTTTGATTTTGAAGTTCCATCAATTGATAAATTTGTTTTGCAAGATGTGGACGTCAACCATGGCCAGGAACAATACATCAGCCTTTCCTTTTCCGACCCACTCGATCCTGCACAGGATTTAAACGGGCTTATTCATATCAAGGGGGTCATCGATCCTAATATTTCAATAAAAGGTAGCAAT
Source organism: uncultured Lentimicrobiaceae bacterium (assembly GCA_964490385.1). Classification (GTDB taxonomy): domain Bacteria; phylum Bacteroidota; class Bacteroidia; order Bacteroidales; family 4484-276; genus 4484-276. Next base: position 2,472 of record CAZBDF010000010.1, read on the forward strand.
GTTACCCTTTACTTGCAAAACCGGCTTAGTGGCGAACAAATCCTGATTGTTGAAGAGCAGGTAAAAAACAGTCGTGGTAAACAATTGGGAGAAACCAAAACGATAACTTTATCGCTCGAGGCCATCAAGCCACAGGTAAAAATTGTAGGCAGCGGAAGCATCATTCCCGGCCCCGACGGCTTAATTATGCCTTTTAAAGCAGTGAGCCTGCGTGCGGTTGACGTGACCGTTTATAAAATATTTGCCGATAACATCCCTCATTTTTTTCAAAATGGGAACTATTCAAATACATACAACATCCGCCCGGTTGGCCGGCCCGTTTACCATAAAATGCACCGATTGGACAAAGGCACTGCCACCGATTTGCAAAAGTGGAATGCCTTTTCCGTTGATTTGAGTGGCCTGGCAGGCGAAGACCCGGAAGCTTTGTACAGGGTTAAAATTTCATTTAGAAAGGAATATTCACTTTATCCTTGTACTGACGCTTCCACCACTGATCTTTCGGATTTTAAAGAACAGGAGTTAATGGACAAGAGGGAGTCGCTTTATTGGGATGGCGAAACCAGCTATCTCAACGACTGGCCCGCGAATTACAGGTGGAAAGACAGGGATGATCCATGCACGGATTCCTATTACCACCGCGATCGCTTCCCAATCAGAAACCTGGCATGGTCGAATTTGGGTGTTATTGCCAAGTCATCGGACAATCACAAATTTGTGGTAGCTGTTACCGATTTGCTGGATGCCACACCTGTTTTGGGTGCCGAAGTTGAGTTCTATAATTTTCAGCAGCAGCCCATTGCAAATGGAGCTACTGATGGTGATGGAATGTTGAAAATCAATTTGGATCACAGGCCTTTTTTATTGAAAGCCTCCTACGATGGAAACCATTCGTGGCTGCGTGTTGATGATGGATCCTCGCTTTCGGTAAGCAACTTCGATGTTTCCGGCCAGAAAGTGCAGGAAGGAATCAAAGGAATGATATACGGCGAACGTGGCGTTTGGCGGCCCGGCGATACTTTGTTCCTCACTTTTGTAATGGATGACATGGAGAACAAACTTCCGGCTGGACATCCGGTGGTGATGGAGTTGTATAATTCGCGCGGTCAACAAGCAGGGCGAAAAGTCAATCACAACGGACAGGATGGTTTTTACAGGTTCACCATGAACACCGATAGCGAAGCACCCACCGGAAACTGGTCGGCAATTGTGAGTGTGGGTGGTGCAACATTCGATAAGCGTATAAAGGTTGAGACGATTAAGCCCAACCGCTTGAAAATAAATATTGAATTTAACCGTGAACTTTTAGTTTCAAACGATAAATCCCAGGTGGGTATCCTCGATGTAAAATGGCTTCATGGTGCTGATGCATCAAAACTCAAAGCCAATGTTAACTTAAAATTATTGAAAACAACCTCTGGTTTTAAAGGTTTCGATAAGTTTACCTTTGATGATCCATCCAAAAATTACTGGCCTATCGAAAACACCTTGTTCAACGACCGGCTAAACTCTGTTGGCAGGGCCGAATTTCCTATCGACATGTATGTAAATACAAATGCCCCCGGAATGTTGAAAGCGGTTTTTACAACGCGGGTTTTTGAGGAAGGTGGTGATTTTAGTACAGATTATTATTCACAACCTTTTTCTCCTTACCAGGATTATGTTGGGCTAAGTGTTCCCGGTGGTGGCGGTTATCGGCAGGCGCTCCTCACGGATACAAATCATATTATTAAAATTGCAACTGTGCACATGGATGGAAAGCCGATCTCAAAAAAGAACATCGAAGTAAAAATATACCGTGTTGGCTGGCGCTGGTGGTGGAGTTCATCCAACGACAACCTTGCTTCGTGGATGCGGGGCGAAGATGCCGATCTGGTATTAAGCAAAACGGTTTCAACACTTGATGGTTTGGGTGAATTAGAATTTAAGGTTGAGTACCCAGAATGGGGGCGCTACTTCATTCATGTTTACGATCCTGCCGGTGGGCACAGTGCCGGAAAAACAGTTTATGTCGATTGGCCATCTTACTACAGCCGGCGCAACAGATCCAATCCAACAGGAGCCACCATGCTCAGCTTTTCGGCAGATAAGGAAACCTACAACCCGGGCGATATGGCTGTTATTAATTTCCCAAGTGCCGTAGGTTCCCGCGCATTAATCAGCATCGAATCGGGAAGTAAAGTCCTGAAAAATTGGTGGATTGAATGTGATGCCGGCGAAACAAATTTTGAGTTTGAAATAGAACCGGAAATGGCCCCTAATGTTTACCTGGGTATTACCCTGCTTCAACCGCATTCGCAAACTGTCAATGATTTGCCTATTCGATTGTATGGTGTAATCCCACTTATGGTAGAAAACCCTAAAACTATCCTGGATCCGCAAGTTAAGTTGCCCGAAGAGATTAAACCATTATCAGCGTATTCTATCGAAGTATCAGAAAAAAATGGCAAGTCGATGACCTACACCCTTGCTGTGGTGGACGAAGGCCTGCTGGATATTACCCGTTTTAAAACCCCCAATCCCTGGAATGCATTTTTTGCACGCGAAGCCCTGGGTGTAAAAAGCTGGGATTTGTTCGACGATGTACTAGGTGCCTTTGGTGGTGAAATTCAAAAAGTGCTGGCCATTGGTGGCGATGAAGAAGCCGGAGCGGATACGGATAAAAAAGCAAATCGCTTTAAACCTGTGGTGACTTATCTGGGTCCATTCGTGCTTGGGAAAGGCGAAACAATTAAGCATCAGTTACAAATGCCCAACTATGTGGGTTCGGTGAGGGCAATGGTGATTGCCGGAAGAGATGGTGCGTGGGGATCGGCTGACGCAACCTGTCCGGTCCGGCAGGCTGTGATGGTGCTGCCCACAGCACCCAGGCTTATTGGTTCGGGCGAAGTGATGGATTTGCCGGTGAGTGTGTTTGCAATGAAGGACAATGTTTCTAAGGTTTCGCTTGAAGTTGCTGTTGAAGGCGAACTGGAGATTGTTGGGAAAGCTTCGCAGGAACTTCAGTTTGTAAAACCTGGTGAACAGACAATTTATTTCCGCCTCAAGGCAAACGAAGCTGTTGGAATTGGAAAAATCTTTGTGAAGGCAAGCGCAGGTCAGGAAAGTGCTTCATCAGAAATCGAAATTGAAGTCAGGAATCCCAATCCGGTAATTACAAAATCAGAAACCTTTGTTTTTAAAATTGGTGATGAAAAGGAGATTGATTATCAATTCCACGGCATCGAAGGTACCAATAGTGGAAGCATCAATGTGTCAACGTTGCCATCCTTCGATTTAGAGCGGAACCTGCGCTATCTTATCAGATATCCTTATGGTTGTGTTGAGCAGGTTACATCTTCGGTTTTTCCGCAGTTATATCTCGGTCAGTTTGTTGAGTTAAGTGATAGCCAAAAGGATCGTGTTCAGCGTTACATCAAAAAAGCTATTCAAAAGCTGACCCGCTATCAACAAAAGGATGGTAGCTTATCCTATTGGCCCGGCAGGACTTATTATTCAGATTGGGGAACCTCCTATGCCGGCCACTTCATGCTCCTGGCTGAGCAGCAAGGTTATCTTGTTCCTTATGGTTTTAAACAGAAATGGCTCACGTGGCAAAGTAAGGCAGCTTCCGATTTCAGGGCAAACGACTACGATTGGGGTCGAAATTATGGTGATCTACTGCAAGCATACAGGCTTTATACACTTGCCCTTGCCGGACAGCCAAATATTGGCGCAATGAATCGCCTGCGCGAACAAGCCTCGCTGTCCATTACAGCCAAATGGCGACTTGCTGCGGCCTACGCTTTAGCAGGCAAAACTGAAGTTGCCAAAAGCCTGACAAAATATAGTGAGATTAATCAGATTACAGGATATAAATTCCCAGGACCTACCTATGGGTCAAAACTTCGCGATCAGGCCATGTCGTTGGAAACGCTGGTTTTGCTGGGTAGGATGGATGAAGCACACGACCTTGTTTTGGTAATGATAGAACATATGCAACATCGCTACATGAGTACACAAACGGCAGCCTACGCTTTGTTTGCTATATCAAAGTTTGCAGGTGGATCTGATCTTTCTTCGAACCTTGAATTTTCATATTCTTATGCAGGCCAAAGCAAAAATATTACTACGCCACTCAAATCTTATCCCATTGAATTGGATGTAAGCAATACGGACGTTTCGTCTATGATTATCAAGAATACCGGCAATGGAAGCCTGTATGTAACAAGGACCATTATGGGGCAGCCCCTTGCCGGGGAGGAGACCACCGAAAGCAAAAACCTGAAGATGGAAATAGAGTATAAGACATTGGATGGAAAGCCACTGGAAGTTGATTCATTAAAACAGGGTCTCGATTTTATGGCTGAGGTACGCATCTACAACCCTGGCGTGCTGGGGGATTATCAGAATTTGGCATTAAGCCAGATTTTCCCTTCAGGATGGGAGATAATAAATACGAGGGTTGCTGATGTGGAATCGACCAAAAAGGAAAGTCCATTTACCTATCGCGATATCCGGGATGATCGGGTTTATACCTTTTTTAATATCCGATCGCGAGGCGATGTAAAATACCGGGTGATGCTGAATGCCGCCTATACCGGGGAATTCTATTTGCCTGCAGTCTCCTGCGAAGCCATGTACAGCGATAATATTTTTGCCCGCGAAAAAGGCCGGTGGGTGAAGGTGGTGAAGTAGGTGGGTAGAGACTAGGCATGTCTTGTCTTTACTGTGAGATATGCCTGTATGTGAATTATGTAACCGCGCAGAGACAAGGCATGCCTTGTCTCTTTGCTACGCGATAAACCTATAAGAAATTAGATGGAAGATGGAAGAAAGAAAAATAAGATCGTGTGGCTACTGATCATTTTAGGTTTGCCGGCCATTCTCTTTTGGTTTTCCTTGCCCTCACCTTTATTTAATGATCCTTCCAGTACTGTTGTTTTCGACAGGAACAACAATTTGCTTGGTGCACGGATTGCCGCTGACGGCCAGTGGCGATTTCCGGAAAATAATCTTGTTCCCGATAAATTCCAAGAATGTATCACCACCTTCGAAGACCGGTATTTTTTCAGTCATCCGGGGGTGAACCTGTTTTCAATGTTTCGGGCATTGAAGCAAAATATCCGGTCGGGTAAAATTGTAAGCGGTGGTTCTACCATCACCATGCAAACCATTCGCTTATCCCGAAAAGGAAAACCACGTACTATCCCTGAAAAAATTATTGAAATGTGGCTTGCTTTGCGTTTGGAAGTTGGCCGATCAAAAACTGAAATTCTTTCTTTATATGCATCACATGCTCCTTTCGGTGGAAATGTAGTTGGTTTGGATGCGGCAGCATGGCGCTATTTTGGCCGCAGCCCCGATAATCTCAGTTGGGCCGAAGCGGCTACGCTCGCTGTTTTGCCCAATGCCCCGGCACTCATCCATCCCGGTAGGAACAGGGATGCCATTGAGCAAAAGCGAAACAGGTTGCTTGCAAAATTGCTGCAAGCTCAGGTCATTGATTCATTGACTTATGCGCTTTCGCTGGAGGAGCCGTTACCTCAAGAACCTTTGCCCTTGCCTAATAATGCACCTCAACTTACCGACAGGATGGGAATTGAAAATCCTGAAAAGGTTTCACAAACTACCATTGATGTTCATCTTCAAAAGTCGGTGAGTGAGATCGTTCAACGCCACCATGAATTGTTGAAGTCGAATCAGATATTTAATGCTGCTGTTATGGTTTTGGATGTAGAAACTAATGAAGTGCTGGCTTATGTCGGCAATACGGCTGGCGATGGATTAACTGATCATGGAAATCAAGTGGATGTAATAACCAAACCCCGCAGCAGTGGAAGTATTTTGAAACCGCTGCTCTACTGTGCGATGCTGGATGAGGGTGAGTTGTTACCGGGAACTTTGGTTGCCGACATTCCCACGACAATCAGCAATTATTCACCTAAAAACTTCAATGTAACCTACGATGGTGCAGTGTCTGCCAAAGATGCATTGATACGCTCCCTGAATGTTCCGGCTGTTCGCTTGTTGAGCGATTTTGGCCAGCAACGCTTTTATCATAAACTAAAGGCTTGCGGATTTTCAACTTTGAATTTCGATGCCAGTCACTACGGGCTTTCATTAATCCTGGGTGGTGCCGAAGTGACGCTTTGGGATTTATGCAGAATTTATCGCGGTTTTGCCCAAACCCTGAATTTGTATTATAGCCATCCCGATGAAATTCTCATCAATCAATTTCCCGGGGCGAAGCTTTTGATGGATGAAGCGGGCGAGAACTTAAACACTGAGCCTGTGTTCGGCGCGGGTGCAATTTATACAACCCTCGAAGCAATGAAGGAAGTTCGTCGCCCCGAGGCCGAAGCTGGTTGGGAGAGTTTTTTGTCCTCACAGTCCATTGCCTGGAAAACAGGAACAAGCTTTGGTTTTCGCGATGCATGGGCTGTGGGAGTAACATCTGATTATGTTGTGGGAGTTTGGGTTGGTAATGCCGATGGAGAGGGCCGTCCCGGGCTTACAGGCCTAACTGCCGCTGCGCCAATCTTGTTCGAGGTTTTTGATATATTGCCCACCGGTGAGTGGTTTCTAACTCCCTGGGATGATTTGGTGGAGTTGCCAGTTTGTAGGAAGAGTGGTATGCGCCCATCTCAGTATTGCCCTGACATTGATACAGTTTTAGTTCCTCTAAAAGGCAGGGAAACTGCTGCTTGCAAATACCATCAGTTGGTGCACCTCGATTCCACCGAAAAATCCCGTGTGCATGCAGGCTGTTATCCTCAAAATCAAATTCACAGCAAGCCCTGGTTTGTGTTGCCCCCGGCCATGGCTTGGTTCTATCGTTCAGTCGATCCCTTTTACCGAAGCCTGCCTCCATGGATGCCTGCCTGCATCACAGACAACGAAAAACCCATGCAGCTCATCTGGCCCGACAAGCCTACAAAAATCTATATCCCGCACGAGATGGATGGAACTTTGGGTAAAGTAGTTTTTGAGGTAGCACATCAATCACCCAGCCAGTTGATTTATTGGTATGTGGACAATGAGTTTCAGGGTACAACCCAACATCTTCATAAAATGGCCCTTCAACCTGAAAAGGGAAAGCATCAATTGGTTTTGATGGATGAGGATGGGAATATTTTAACCGAGCGATTTGAGATTGTTGGGAGGTGAGGAAGCGTTTTGCGTTTCGTGTGCCGAAGCAAGGCTTCGAGCATGCCCGACCAAAGGTCGGCATTTAGCGTTTCGTGTTGTGGGTTCAGTAAGAAGTTGCTAAAATGAAGGTGATAATACACAAGATTCAATTTTGAGCGTTTTATCTAAAAGTGTAAATTTGTAAAAAAATATTTTACTATGGAACAAGTTGGGCAGCTATCAAACTTACAGATCGAATTATTGAAATTGTTTAACTATAATTTGCAAGAGAAACAATTGAAAGATATCAAGAAACTTTTGTCCACATATTTCGCACAAAACATCACTAACGAGATTGATGATTTATGGGATGAGAGAAAATGGGATGATAAGACCATTGAATCATGGAAAAATGAACATTTAAGGACAGAGTATAAGTAATATGAGAATCGTCCTTGATACGAATGTATTATTAATGTCTTTGCCGGTGAGGTCAAGGTATCGCCCAATTTTTGATGCTCTTATCAAAGGAGAATTTGAACTGGCAATTAGCAATGAGATTATTTCTGAGTACATTGAAATTATTGAGCGGAAAACTAACCAAACAATTGCACACAATGTTATCGAGCTTTTATTGAGCCTTGAAAACGTACAAAAAGTTGAGATTTTTTTTAAGTGGGGATTGATAAAGGTTGACTATGATGATAATAAGTTTGTTGATTGTGCTATATCCTTTGACGCTAAATATATTGTGACAAATGACAAGCACTTTAATGTTCTAAAAAATATTGACTTTCCTAAAGTTAATATTATCTCCGTTGATGATTTCTGGAAGGAGATTGTCAAATAAAAAAACAAGTATTATCTACATGATGGTATCTACTTTACCTCAAAGCCACCAGTAATCCACCGGTAATAAATGCCAGCACCCACCAGATGTAGGCATAACGAGAATATTGATGCAAACCTTTAGAGACTTTTGCTCCAATTCCATGTTTGATTGTCTGCCGCCAGATTAAAATGGCATCAATGGTCATACCCGTCAGGGACGAATATCCCAAAAAACCATGCAAGGTCAAAGGCCCTTTGGATGAGCCTATGATCATAAAAGTTGTAGCTGCGATATCGAGGATTACACCAAGTGTTAGAAAGAACAAAACGGTTTTCAGAATATGCTTTTTCCTCTGTTCGGTAATGATGGCGATGCTATAGCTGATAAGGGCAAAAACGACAATGATGGTTCCGGTTTGTACATATGGATTCATGAAAGCTATAAACTTTGATAAATTGGAATTGTTGCCCTTGTGCAATTGTTATACTAAGCTGGCTTTGGTATTAAAAAGAATGAGCAGAAGTCAAGGATTTGGGCATGTTATATCAATTGTTAATTGAAATGCGCTGAAAGCCATTTCAATGTTATCCCGCACGTGCGGGAGTTAATGCCGTCGTAGATTCAAAGCGCCAATATGATTAAGTTGAAATAATGGTGCATTTTGAATTACATACGGTATTATTTATTGAATAGCCAATGATATTGAAAATAAGTAGATGTTATTTCAGGAATTTTTTCTAAATTGCCGTGAATTTTAAAAATACATTAAAAATGGAAAATCAACAAGATCTTAACAGCTATCAACAGTACCAGGAACACCTGAAGCAACCTATGTCGGTGGGCGATTGGTTCATTGCAATGCTCATCACAGCCATTCCGCTGGTTGGCTTAATTATGTTATTGGTATGGGCATTTGGTTCTAATACCAACGTAAACAAAGCCAACTGGGCAAAAGCATCATTAATTTGGATGGTGATAGGAATGATAATTGGCGGCATTGTGTTTTCCACACTAGTGGGAACTGCTGTATTGTCAGGGTTTGACTTTTAGTTTTCCAGGGCGTTAGTCAGGGTTTGACTTTAAGTCAAGCCCTGACTAACCTTCACACTACTATTCATTATCCTCGGCAAACCACTCAGTATAAGAGGTTACTGTTTCCCAAAGTTTAAGGTGGTGTAATTTAACATCTTCGGGCAGTGCGCTTTTTATCCTTTCAGCAAAATCGATAATCATGTTTTCACTGGTGGGCTGGTAATCTACTAGGATAATCCTTTCGAAACTCTTTTTCATTTCAGTCAGGAGTGCTTGTGGAACATCACTTTTAAGCACGATGGAATGATCTAGTTCATCCACGATGAGTCCTTTGATGATCCGCTTCAGATCTTTAAAGTCGATAACCATTCCAAGTTTGGGGGAACCGGGTTCAGAAATAGGTTCGCCAATAAGCGTAACCAGCAATTCATACGAATGTCCATGGATGTTTTTGCACAATCCGTCGTGCCCTGGCAGCGAGTGTGCCATGTCGAATTTATAGGCTTTTGTAATTCTGATTTTTGCCACAGTAGAATTATTTTAAAGTGCTTAGTTGGGTAAAGTATTTTTTCTTCGAGTTAAGATTTGCTTCGCGTCATTATTAGTCATTAGGCTTGCGCCGCCGCTATAGCTTTAGTGTACGTGGTCGCCGTCATTAGTGCTTCGCACGTCATTTACCTTGTATGAATTCTTGTTATTTGACGAACTTAAAAACTACTGGAGTAGTATGGTCAGTTTTAGAAATCGATAGAAAATAGAATCCTTTTGAAAATCTACTGGCATCAATGCTGATGTGTTCTTCGGATGTGTATTCAGCGCTAAAAACCTTGCGTCCGCTTCCATCGCTTATCGAAATTAAAAGATCCCCTTCGCTTGCTTCCCCGGCAACCCGCACAAAAATTTCATCCACAATAGGATTTGGATATACATTGAAGTTCACTCTGTTAAGCAATCCTTCATCAGTTACTGCTGTATTGAACCAAATCATGTCAACATATTCTGGGTGGTCGATGAACGGGTTACGATTGTCCTGGATGTCGTAAACAGCATCATTTCTATCGAGTTCCTTCTGGCTCACCGGATCATCTTTATGCCATTCAAAAAGCATGTTCAGTGCCCACTCTTTAGGTTGCGATCCGTTTACCATGGGGCTTCCGGGCCAACTGTTGTCTTCGCCCAAATAACGGGATGCCATGTAAAAATAGTTGCGGGCAAGGTCGCCTTTGTAAGCATCAATTGGCTCGAACACGGTACCATTGTATCCCGGATAGTTGTTGCTGCCCACTTTGCAGCCATTCTGTGAAGTCCACGATGCACTGCCCACTTCGCCGAAAGGAAAATTGCTCCGCTTTCCATTCACATAACCATCTGTAGGATAAATATGAAAAAGGTCGGAATTCATTGGATATACTTCGCCACCAAACCAGCTTTTCGGGAATGTATGTTCGCGGTTGTAGCAATCGCCTTCGCCACCATAATTGCCACATTGGTCTGAGTAAAAAGTAAACTGATAGGGTGGTGTGCCACCGGGAACATCGGAATAAACATCCCAAACTTTTCCGTTGGATTTTTTATCGGTATCGGGAAAAGCGTTCCAAAGGGCACCATATGTTTGCGTATCATGGTCGTCGATAATATTGTGCAAGGCTTGTTGTAATGCTGTGCCTGATAGTCCGTTTGCCGGATTGTAATAGCCCGATGGGATTTGCGAAAAAAGTAGTTGGCCGATAATAGCCAATCCAAGTAACATGCTAGTTCGTTTCATGAATGAGTATTTATTAGAGTTCAAAAAATTTGATCATGTAAAATATGGAGCCGCCAATCAGTATAATCCCTCCAAAAAATTCGAGCCTGGCAGCCAATAGAAATTTTGAGCTTTTGCGCGAAATCATCATCCCCACCAATGGGACGATAAAAAATACAGCCAACAAAATGAGTGAAAATATTCCGAAAGAGATGTCGAATGCTGAAATTGCTAAACCCAGTAAAAAGGCATTCATGCTCAGTGCAGATGCATAAATCATCAAAATCTTTTTTTGGTTCAGTTCGTAGAGCATTTCCTGGAATTTGGGCTTAAATGATTTGATGGCCATTTTGATACCCAAAATAAACAAAATACCAATAGATAGTGGAAGACTGAAGTTTTCGAGTAGCAGGTTGATCTGGCTGCCAATCAATATACCGATGACTACAGCCAGGGTATTAAACATGGCTACCACCGAAGCAGAATACACAAGGTATGATGGCCTGGATTCGCGTAAATATCCATTGAGATAGAATCCTGCGAAAGCATCCATCGATAAGGCTAAAACAATGATTGTAAATATGAATATGCTCAATTCCTAAATTTTTTCGGGGTGCAAAGATAGGGGAAAAGAGTTTAGAGTTTGGAGTTAAAAATTTGGAGTTCGGAGTTTAATTCAAAAATTCAAAATTCATCATTCAAAATTTCCCCTACTTACTATATTGATCGATGACCTCCGAAATAGCCTTCTGGCAGGCCGGGCAGAAAACCTGGTGGTTGCGGGTAAACATAATACAATCGATGGAGGAACGATAAATTCCGTACTGCATGTAATTTCCCCCTTCGAAAGCGCCCGTGGTATTCTTGTATTCCATGTCATCAATCATATCAATCAATTCCTTTTTCTCCCTTTCAAAAAGTGCCTCCACCTCTTTTTCGGGAACTTTGGCGGCACGCAATGCCCTGCGTTCTTTCTGGATTTCATAGCCGAAGTTATCGAAATCCTTTTTGTCCCAGGGTGTTGGAATAGGTGTGCCCGGTTCAACCAGGTCGGACCATTTAAGATTGTTTTTATCCAGAAGTGCAGTAACGTTTGGTTCCCAGGGTTCCATGGTAATTTCGGGAGGTGCCTCGTAAGAAACATCCGAAGTGTAATATTCATCGGCCAGCGCGGCAAAGGAATGGCCGAACTCATGCACAAAAACATAATCCGAAAATTTATTGTCAACGGCTACCGCGGAATAAAGATTGAAAATACCTCCGCCACCATAAGTATCTTCATTGATGAGGATAAACATATAATCATAAGGAACGCTTGCCGCCACATCGCGGATGGTGCGGTTGTCGTAGGCCAGTGCATAACGCTCCGAATCGAAGGCACTGTACGACATCGAAAGCGGAGTGCGTTTAAAAACCCCGGGATGGGGTTTGTTAACGCCACTTTCGGCAGCTGGGGTTTCTACCGCCCACAGATTGAAGTCCGTTTTCCGGGATTTGTATGGCTCTACCTTGAACAATTCATCCGTCAATCTCATTACATCACTACGGAATTTTTTCATTTCATTTTCTGCATAGCCATCGCCCAAAATTACAATATCAACTTTTTTGTTTGGGTTGCCATTTTCGATGTAATTCCAGCTTTTGTAAGGGCTGGTATATTCTGCAGGATTTACTTTGCGTGAAGTAGGATCTATAGTAGTACTCCAAATATCAGTAAACTCATTTTTGTCGTTTCGCTTTTTAATGGTCAATACCACCGGCCGCTTTGGCCATGGAAAGCGCACTGATTCGTGAAATGTGCCCCAGTTTTTTTTTGCTTCGCCAATGGTTTGCCATTCACCAAAAATGCTGGCAAATCCCCGACTGTAAAGCGGCCTTCCACTTTGTTGTTCAGTCACTTCAAAGAAATATAAACCCCGGTTCAATTCATCTTCTAAGATTGTTTTACTTCCGGCCCATCGGCCATCGTTAATAATTCGATCCACCGAAAAATGCTCTTCAGCGGCAGTGCCTGTATGGAAATAATCAACGCGCATGGTTTGGTCGCTGAAAAAGGTATCGTAACCTGCTGGCACCGGCTGGGCATTAACTGACCATATAAAACAGAATAGCGAGAAAAAAGCTAATAATTTTTTCATGTTTGATTTAATTTGAAGCAAAAGTAGGATTAATTCCCGGGGATTTCTTAAACCTTTTATGCTCATATAGGACTCAAATCAATAATCATAAATCATAAATCGGAAATCATAAATCATTTTTGCACAAAAAAAGCCTCCTGTCAGGGAGGCTTCCAGTAAAACATCTGTTTACTGTAACGGTTTATTTTTTAGCTTCGGCCATGCTCTCTTCGGCGCAGTACTTCAAAATATTACCCGAAGCCTTTACAACTTTGCAACTTTTAATTACTTCCCTACCCTCTTTGATTTCATAAGTATATGTTCCTGAAGGAAATTCGCTGATGTCGTGGGTCATGAGCAGGTTGTCGCTTTTGCTGAATTTTTTTGAAAAAACCTTTTTATGTGTATCATCAAATACGTTAATGGTTACAGCCTGGTCGGCGGGTTTGATGAGGCGGATGTTCACAAGGTTATCACCTTTTAAGGTAAAAGCCGTAAAAGTTTTTGATTTTTCTGAATTTTTACTTTGCGCATTTCCATTAAAGGATATTCCAATTGCAAGGACGATCAGGAGGGCTGTGAATTTAATTGCTGTTGCTTTCATAGTTTTTATTTTTAAGTGTTTTATTGTTTTGTTGATGAAGCAAATGTAAGGCAGGATGTACCCCGATAGCAATCGTTTTCGGGTGAGGTGAAGGATGTTGATGGTGAAGTGTAAAAAATGGATGGTGAAAAAACGATGTTCAGGGATGCCAACCCTGAGAATACTGTGATGATGGAGGATTCTAACTTTCAAATATTTGCTCAGAAAGTAAAAGCTTTATGATGGAGGGTTGGCATCTCTCCTGAGTGTTTAATGATGTGGAAAGGTTTCAATTGTAAAACCTTGTTCAGTAAGCAGAAAAACTGTCAGACAGTTGCCCGCATCTTTATTACCATGAAAAAGAAATAATATTACCCATTGCCAAATTAACTCACGGTGAACTGTCTGACAGTTTCTTATTTTAAAAAACCCGCTTCACCTTCTGCTCGATCAACATCAAATCAGCAAGGACGATGGCAGTAGCAGCTTCAATAACGGGTGGGATACGGAGGGCAATGCAGGCATCATGGCGGCCTTCTACCTTCAATTCTTCAACAGCGTTATTTGCGAAGTTGAACGTGTTTTGAGATAAACTGATGCTGGAAGTTGGTTTTACAGCCACCCGGAAAACAAGGTCGTTCCCATTGCTGATACCGCCATTGATGCCGGCTGCGAGGTTGGTTTGGGTTTGGCCATCAGCAGAAATGATAAGGTCGTTATGCTCGCTGCCTTTCATGTCGGCGGCGGCAAAGCCACTTCCAAATTCTATCCCTTTGGTAGCAGGGATGGCAAAAATGATGTGGCTGATCAGCGATTCTACTGCATCGAAAAAGGGTTCTCCCAATCCGATGGGCATTTTAGAAGCAGTGCATTCAATCAGCCCGCCAATGGAATCCTTGTTTGCCACGGCTTCATCAATAGCTGCCGGAATATTCTTTTTGCCACCAACCTCAAGGATTTTCGCTGAAACCTCGATGGGATTGATAATCTTCTTCGCAATCACTCCTGCCGCAACCAAAGCTACGGTTAGCCTTCCCGAAAAATGTCCGCCACCAGAATAATCTCCATAACCTCCGAATTTTTTCTGCGCCACAAAATCAGCGTGGCCCGGACGCGGTTGTTCACGGAGATTGCTGTAATCTTTTGGTTTGATATTGGTGTTTTCGAACAGGATGGTTAGGGGTGCGCCTGTGGTTTTGCCTTGGAAAATCCCGCTTATAAAATGGGGTTCATCGGCTTCAGTCCGGGGAGTAGTTCCTTTTGCGCCGCTTTTGCGACGGGTAAGGTCAGTTGTAAAATCTTCTACTGAAACAGGCAAACCTGCCGGACAACCGTCAATTGTTATCCCAACGGATTTTCCATGCGATTCACCAAATATACTTATCCTGAATAATCTGCCAAATGAGTTCATTATGTTTCTGTATTTTTTAGCCTCTTAAACTTCAAAACTAACCAACATGTTGTTAGTTTTACAAGATGTCAGGAATAGATCCCGCGAAGCGACTTTAATTTTCAAATTTGCACACCAGCAAATTTTCAAATTAATTTAGTATTCTATGGCGTAAGTTGGTTCCAAATGTCATTGATTTTACCGTCATTGGCTACGCTGTCATTAAATTGTCATCCATACGGACAAGTTTAGGCTTTGCCGTCATTTACTATCATAATGACTACCAATGACTTTTAAATAAAAAGATTACAATTTTCATAAATCTATCAATCACCTAAATAATTACACTTTATTCAAATAAGGTAGTTGTTTAGCTGCCAACTATCAGCTCCAATCAAATTGCCGTTTAGACCCCCTCTAACTCCCCCTTGAGGGGAAGGATTCCCATGGCACTGGCCGGTGCGATGGCACTCCCTTCCCTTTGAGGGGAAGGGTTGGGGTTGGGGTCATGAGAATTTGGCAAAGAAGAAAATCACCTAAATAATTACGTTTTACTCAAAATATTTTAGTACCACTTCTTCTTTTTAAAATAAATGAGCATTACTGCAAAGACTGCCACTATTATAACCCAAATTCCAAAATAACCATATTTCCAGTGTAGTTCAGGCATATTCGTAAAGTTCATCCCGTAAATACCGGCGATAAATGTTAGCGGGATAAAGATTGTTGCAACAACGGTTAAGGTCTTCATCACCTGGTTCATCCGATGTCCTTGTATCGAAAAGAACAAATTTGTGCTGCTCTCAAGCCGCATTTCAATCTGGTCGCAATCATCAATAAGCGACAAGCAGAGGTCTTTTATCTCGTAAAAATATTTAATATGTTTCTCATTTACAAAACCAAACTGCTCACGTTCAATTTTAGTTACAAATTCTTTTATGGGAATCAGGGTCTTTTTAATTTGATGAATTTGTCGCTTATAAAGTTCAATTGTTTTTAATAGATCGGGAGATGGGTCAGTATCAATATCAATGGGCCCCAATTTTTCTATTTTGCTTTCGATATCATTTACCGTTTCAAAATAATTATCTAATATTGATTCGAGCAGTAAAAACAATAAATAATCAGAACTTCTCGAACGCAGTATTCCTGTGTTGGTCCTGATCCTTTGCCGGATATGTTTAAAATAATCAGCTTTTCTTTCCTGAAAAGAAACTAAAAAATTCTTGCCCAAAATGAAGCTCAATTGTTCCTGCTCTAAAATCGTATTACTGGTAGGGATAATCGATTTTATTGTAAAAAACCAATACTGTTCATATTCCTGGAATTTGGGCCTTTGGTTTACATCAAGTATATCCTGGATGGATAGATCATGTATTCCCAGTGTGCTGCAAATATTATTAATGGTATCAGTGTCATGTATCCCATGGATATTCAACCAATATTGATTTTCATCGTTGGGAAAGCCTTTGAATTTTTTAGCCGGGTAATTTGAATCCTCAACATATTCGGCTTGATTATATTTGAATAACTGAAGGCTTAAGGTCTCAGCGTATTTTACCCCTGTAAAGATTGGGTTTGAAGGATTTGTTTTTTTTCTATTTAGAATTTTCTTCTTCATCTTTTAAATCTTTTTTATACACTATTGTTCTGTAGGGGAATGGGATTTCGATTCCTTCATTGTCGAATCTTTGTTTAACAGATTTCAACAGGTCGCATTTAACAACAAAAGCATCGTCATTTCCTTTGGTCCAGACATATGCTTTCAAATTTACTGAAAAATCAGAAAGGGCGATAACCCGGATAATTACAAGCGGGACATTGTTTGCAATGTTCTCCGTGGTCCGGTTGTCGATGAGTAAGGGGTGTTTTTCAGCTTCATCACGGATTATATGGATTGCTTTATCAATATTTGAATCATAGCTAATCCCAAACTCAATATGCTTTCTTATTTTCTCATCTTGAATATTGCTATTGATAATCGTTTCTTCGCTGATGACGCTGTTTGGGATTACTATTCTCCTGTTTTCATAATCCCTGATTAAGGTGTGCCTCAAAGTTATCTCTTCAACTACTCCCATTTGACCATCTTTAATTTCGATGATGTCGGATATTTTGAATGGCTTGAAGATTAAAATAAATATTCCGCTAATAATATTTGAAAAGGCCTTTTGAGAGGCAAATCCAACAATCACTGCTAAAATCCCGGCCCCGGCAAATAGTGCTGTTCCTAACGATTTTAAGTAAGGTATTTTGAAAAAGATAAAAATTATGGCGGAGGTATAAATTACAAACCCAACCGAGTTTTTAATAAATGAAAAATTCGTTGGGTCAGTTTTCAGTTTCTTTGCATACTTTGTAATAAATATGCTAAGTAGTTTCCTTAATATCAATACTAAAATAGTAGCAATAACAAGTGTAATCACAATTAATAAGATGTAACTAACTGTATCATTGTTTAAGGCTAATTTCTCAATACTTTTCACAATAGTTCAATTTATTATTAAATCAATTTATCTACAAACTAATCTTCATACTCAACTTTTCCTCCAATCATTTCAATATCCCTAAAAAAATCTGGCCAGGATTTCGAAACGCTTTCGGCCTGGCTGATTTCAACTTTTCCGTTAGCTGTTAGGGCTGCAACTGCCCCTGCCATGGCCATCCTGTGGTCGTTTCTTGATGACATTGTCCCTCCACTTATTGGCCCGCCGCTAACAAACATTTCGTCTCCCTCAATTTCTATCTTGATGTTTAACTTTCCCAACTCTTCCAATAAAGCAACTGCCCTGTTGCTTTCTTTGTGTTTCAGCCGGTTTACACCTTTAATAATAGAAGTCCCTTTACAATTGGCCGCCAAAACTGCGAGGGGAGGAAACAGGTCGGGGCAATGCGTGGCATCAAAAGTAAAAGCTTTAAGTTTATCTGCAATGACTATAAGCTCAGAACTTTCATTTTGAATGATTGCCCCTGCACTTTCTAAAGCTGTAAGGATGGCTTTGTCGGCTTGCCGGGAGTTTGTATCCAGGCCTGTAATCTTAACGTTATTGTTGAGGGCGGCAGCTACCAATAAAAATGCGCCCCCACTCCAGTCGCCTTCAACCTGAATGTTTGCAGGCCGATAGCTCTGGTTTCTTTTGATATGGAAATTTCTGTATTCAGTATTCTGAATTTCAACACCGAATGACTTTAATGTTTCCAGTGTCAAATCAATATAGGGGCGACTTTTCAGATCTTTAACGATAAGCTCGCTGTCTGATTTCAAAAGCGGTAAAGCCATTAGCAAACCTGAAACAAATTGTGAACTTTCCGATCCGTCCAGCACAACCTGCCCTCCTTTTGCAACTCCATAAATACTTGCAGGTAATTTCATGTCGTTCAAGGTACACTTCACTCCAAGTTGTTGAAGGGGTTTGGTAATGTCTCCCAATTGTCGTTTTAGCAGAGTTCTCGTTCCACAAACAATTACCTCCTCCTTAAACAGTGTAGCAACTCCTATCATTAACCGTGCAGCCAATCCTGATTCGCCACAATTGAATAATTTTCGCCCCCTGAAAATTGGGTTGCCATGAACATCGACGTAATCATCAATCAGCTCAAATTCTGCACCAAATTCCCGGGCAACATTTAGCATCGACTTTGCATCCCCACAGGATGAGGGGTGAAATATCCTTGAACTTCCTTCGGCCAGCATGGCGGCAGCAACAAGCCTGATGAAATGGCTTTTGGATGCCGGTACCCTGACGGAGCCTGATAATCTTGATGGAAATACACTTGCTTTCATCGTTTATTTTCAAATGCTAATTTTCCGGACGACATCAATTGGCAATTCCTCGACAATTGCTTGCCCTATCTTTTTTAACAACACAAAATGTATGATACTGCCTTCTCTTTTTTTATCCTTAAAAAGGGCTTCCAAAATTTGATTGTTATCAAAATCAATCACAACCGGGAGTTCCAACTTTTTCAGCAAGTTAATAATTTTATCAAAATCACTTTTATCCAAGAAACCTCTTTCGTGCGAATATCTTGCAGCAATTACCATCCCCAGGCTAACTGCATTGCCATGACTAATTTTTGCAACTTTTTCGATGGCATGGCCAAAGGTGTGGCCAAAGTTCAATTTCCGACGTTCACCCTGTTCTTTTTCATCCAGATTAACCATTGCTGACTTGATTTCCACAGAACGTGTCACCACATGGTTTATCACATTTTCATCGAGATTTAAAAGACCGCTGATATTTTGTTCAAGATAATCAAGCATTTCAGCATCAGCAATAAGTGCATGTTTCACAATTTCGGCAAGTCCGTTTGAGATTTCACTTCGATTGAGGGTTTTTAAAACGGAAGGGTCGCAAATTACAAATTCGGGTTGATTGAAAAGGCCAACAATGTTTTTGTAATCCTCGAAATTCACACCGTTTTTCCCGCCTACACTTGCATCCACCTGCGAAAGCAAAGTTGTAGAGATGAACCCAAATTTCAAGCCACGCATAAAAACTGAAGCCGCAAAACCAGCAACATCACAAACAATCCCTCCTCCAATACCAAGGATGAACGTTTTTCTATCCGCATTCAATTCAAGCAATTTATGGATGATCAGGTTCAGGGTAGCGATGGTTTTATTGCCTTCGCCCTGTCCAATAACTATGCTCGGAAATTCCTGCCATAGTTTACCATAAAGCTCATTCACGCGATCATCGGTAACTACAATGGTGTTTCCTTCAGGAAGATATTTTCTGAAATTTGAAATAGTTTCTCCGATTTGAATCTTCGAACTTCCGGTGTTGCCTGAAATATTTATGGTGGTCATTAGGTGTTTCATTTTCTTCGTCTGTAAAGTTAAATAAAAGCAATTGTTAGGTGGTTGAGAGATTTGTTAAAACTTAAATCTTTTTCCAATTGAAAGTCATCAAAGTTATCAATTTTATGGCGAAGGGTTTCCAAAGTATGGATGGCAATTTGATACAAATGAAAAAAGCCTCCTTGATTTTTAAGTCAGGAGGCTCTATAAAGAAGTACTTAGAGTGCCTAAAGTGCCGAAGCTTTGCTTCGGGCATCCTCGAAAAATAATACAAATCATAGATTTGTGATTTTTCGGGATTTGGAGTGAGCTAAAGTTTAGTTTGTATTGAAGGTATTGGCAGTAGATTTACTTTTCCTCTACAACCTGTGCTTTTGGGGCTTCGTCCCTTATCACAATACCTTTAATTTGAAGACTGGTTCTGCTGGCATCGGCATTGGTTTGCACAGTGATTGATTTTCTGAAATTACCGTTGCCACTTCCATTGTAAGTTACAGCGAGTTTTGTAGATTGGCCTGGTAAAATAGGTTCCTGGGAATATTTCAGGTTGGTGCAGCCGCATGAGGCTTTTGCATATGTAATGAGCAATGGTTCGTTACCGGTGTTGGTTAGCGTGAACTCTGCATCCGTTTTTACTCGATACTCTATTTCGCCAAGGTCGAGTGTTTTATTATCCCATTCTGCTTTTGGGCCTGTTGTTGGTGAATCTGCCAATGCAATACCCGATTGTTTAACGGGAGCGGCATCTTGTGCCATTACTGTAATAGTTGAAGCCATCAGGAAAACGAAAAATAGTGTTGTAAGTTTCTTCATAATTATGGATTTTTTAAATGTGAATAAATATTTGATGAAACAAAGGTGATACATGTTCTTAAATATCCATGTTAACGAAAATCAAAACTTTGTTAATGATATGTAAACAGGTAAAAAATTATATTTAGGATAGTAGAAGATGTTTACATTTGTGGAAGGAATTTCACGCAAGTGATGATTATATAATTAGTGTCTGTCTTTAAAGTCGATTTGTGAAATTTGAATAGCCCTGCCCTTCAGGACAGGGATTATATTGAAAGGAGGAAGAACCCCCGCGATTTCGCCACGCCGCAGGCGTGGCGAAATCGCGGGGCGGATACTTCAAACCTATTTTCCCCGGGTTAAAACCCGGGGTTATTCAAAAGTACCGACTTTATAGACGAACACTAATTAGACCCTTTGTGTCTCTGTGCCTTGTGGTAAAAAGAGATAACCACTGAGACACAGAGAATTTTCAAGCTGGACAAAAACAAATTTCTGATGATAGCGGAATTCTGAGTTTGTAGTCTTTGCGGCCTTCTTTTATCTTTGCATCCTTTGCGTGAAATTTTAAGTTTTGAAGCAATAATAGGATTTTTATGAAACGCATGCAAATCAGGTTTATCGTTATCCTCGGGGCCTTTGCCATTATCGGCATAACGGTGGTGCAAATCTATTGGATGAAGAAAGCCTGGAATATCCGCGAAAAGCAATTCAACCAAACCATATTTATCGGCCTCAGGACCGTTGCTGAAAATTTGGGTGTTTACAATCAGATTGTTCTTCCCAACGAAAACCCGGTAAACCAGCTCTCATCAAACTACTTTGTTGTGAACGTAAATAGTGTGATTGATGCCAATATCCTGGATTATTATTTAAAAACCGAATTTGATAAGCTGAACATTAAAACAGATTATGAGTATGCCATCTATGATTGCCACAATGATAAGATGGTTTATGGGAATTATGTGCAGGCCGAGGGCAAGGAAAAACCCATTAAGCCCACTACCAACATGCCCAAGTACGACGAATACGTTTATTATTTTGGGATTAATTTTCCTTCCAAAACGACCTACCTGAGCGGTGACATGGTGATCTGGATGATATTTTCGGCCATCCTCTTGGTATCCGTAATCTTTTTTGGGTATGCTATTTTTATTATCCTGCAGCAAAAGCGATTGTCGGAATTGCAGAAGGATTTCATCAATAATATGACCCACGAATTTAAAACGCCAATATCGAGCATCAATATTTCAGCCGATGTTATCAGCAATCCCGATATCATTAAAACGCCTGAAAGATTGAAGAACTACGGGGCAATTATTAAGCAGGAAAATAACCGCTTGAACAAGCAAGTAGAAAAAGTGCTACAAATTGCAAAGATTGAAAAATCAGGTTTCGAACTGAAAATTGAGGAAGTGGACCTGCATGAGATTATCGATAATGTGGTGAGCAATTGCAACGCGAACAATAAGCAGAGTGAGGCACATATCACAGCAAAGCTTGAGAATGAGAAATTGCTGATTTTGGCAGACAGGCTGCACATCACCAACATCTTGCACAACCTGCTTGACAATGCCATAAAGTATGCCGACAAACAACCCGAAATTGTAGTTTCAACAGCAAAAGCCGGAAAGAAAATTGTAATCGGAATTGAAGACAATGGCCCCGGTAT
Organism: uncultured Lentimicrobiaceae bacterium; assembly: GCA_964490385.1. Classification (GTDB taxonomy): domain Bacteria; phylum Bacteroidota; class Bacteroidia; order Bacteroidales; family 4484-276; genus 4484-276. The sequence goes on from CAZBDF010000010.1 coordinate 24,551, forward strand.
CCCTCGCGAATACCAGAAAAAAGTATTTCAGAAGTTTTTTAGGATACCCACCGGAAATGTACACAACGTAAAAGGTTTTGGCCTTGGCCTGTTTTATGTGCGAAATATTTCCCGGGCACACCACTGGGGAATTAGCCTGGAAAGTGAAGTGGGCAATGGAAGTAAATTTATAATAGAAATTCCTGTATAATGAATTCAAAAGCAAAAATACTGTACGTTGAAGATGACCTGACGCTTTCATTTGTCACCCGTGATAACCTCGAACTGCACGGTTATTCGATTGACTTTTGTGAAGATGGTGTGGAAGCCCTGCGGAAATTTAACGATAGCCATTTTGATTTGTGTATCCTGGATGTGATGCTGCCAAAAATGGATGGCTACGAGTTGGCAAAGAGGATCAGGGCAAAGAACGAGCAGGTGCCCATCATATTTCTTACGGCAAAATCGACCAAAGAGGATAAAATACATGGGCTCAAGCTTGGTGCCGACGACTATATCACCAAGCCCTTTAGCATTGAAGAACTGGTATTGAAAATTGAAGTGTTCCTGAAAAGGACCCGCCAAACTCCCTTGCAGGTTGAAAATACAAGCATTTGCGAATTCGGGCATTTTGTGTTCGACATTTCCAATCATTTACTAAAAAGTCCCGGTGGCAATAAACAATTGACGCATCGCGAGGCGGAACTGATGAAAATACTTTGCCGCAATCGTGATACCATATTGAAACGCGATGATATTTTGATTCAGGTGTGGGGCGACGATCATTACTTTGCCAGCCGAAGCCTTGATGTATTTATTTCGCGCTTGCGCAAACTGATTAAATCTGACCCTTCTGTTAAAATTGAAAACATCCACAATGTGGGGTATCGTTTGAAGACGAAGAGTGAGTGATGATGGGAAGTCATTAGGGGTCATCCCGAAAAGTAGAAAATTTTCAATTTTCGTAACTTTTCGAGGATGCTCGAAA
>CAZBDF010000011.1:0-16326 GCA_964490385.1 uncultured Lentimicrobiaceae bacterium
TCGGATGTATTATTGAATACTGCAAAAGCAGTGAACCAAACCTCCTCTCCTGATAGATAAAAATCCCTATCGGTAAATAAAAATACCTGCTCATCAATTGAATTAATGAAGCCGGAATTTTGTTTATCAAGTTGCAACTGTGCCAGTGCCGGGCTTATCAGAAACACCAGGTAAATAATACAGAAAAACAACTTTTCTATTTTCAACTTTCTTTTCATTTGTTAATTGTCTGTCCAAAAATCAGGTTCATCTAAACTACCACCTTTGTATGTACAATCAATACAGGCCTGATTTGGCAATGCCCTGCTACCATTTTCATCTTCGGTAATAAACAGTGGCCACGATGCTGTGCCCCCTCCTATAAACATAAAACCATAGGCCTCAAAATCATCTTCGGTGAGTTCGCAAATGGGGTAATACATTTTAACCGGTAGCGTGGGGCGATCAACAAAAATCCTTTTTTGTGCAACACCTGCCACCATAAAAAACCCTAAAACCAATTCATTCTCATCATCTACATTATAAACATTACCTCGAACCTGGAAGGGCTGCCTGGGATATAATTCACCGCCATCCTCATTTTGCTGTTTAACACTATTCCAAAACCGAAAAACATTTTTATTGATGGTATATTGATTGACCAACAAACTATACTTTACGGAAAGCTTCCTTGTTTTAGTGTTTACAAAATGCAAAGGATAATGTGTGAAGCGTGGCTCAGAAAGCGATAGGGTGCTTTCAACAAAAAAAGGAAATACCCTGCCCGAACCCCAACAATTTTTCAAGGTATCCCTGTTTACAACAGGGTGCAAAGTGCCATCATAATAAAAGTAAATGTAATAATCAGATTCGAATTTGTAGGTCTCATCCAATAACCAAAATAGGTAAGTGGAATCGTTTTGGGCCAATTCAGTGTTGATGTAAAAACGGTAGCCTGGAATTTGATAGGGAGGTGTTTCGCTATCCTCATATTCTACCTCGGTATAAACAGATTCAATCCCAATAGGTTCTTTTAGCATTTCAAATTCTGAATTGTAATACCTGCCATCAGGTGAACGAAGGATCAGTTTGTAATTTCTTCCAACAATCCCCTGCATCCCATCAGCAGAAGAAACATATCTGCCCGCTTCCATCTCATTGAGCAACTCCTCATTCCCAAAATTATCAACAATGCTAACTTCATAATTAGACATCGGAATATAATCGTGAGATTCAACATTTGATGACCTGGACAAATTTATGGTGTAAGGTGGCAAGGCATTGGTAATCACCCCATCAACAACCAGGGCACTTGCTGTATTTGCGTCCAGTTCGGGCCAATACCTCTCTTCACACGACATGATAAATGCCACAGTTAAAACCAGAATCATATTTAATAACTTAGTCGGCATAATTCCCAAGTTTAAAGTCGTAAGTAATCGAAAAGATTGGTGCGCCAAAAATGGATAGTTTGTAACCATGTATTTGCCCTTGCTCCGATTTGAAATAAACCGAATAGGCGTTCTTTCTTCCGGTTAAATTATACACCGAAAATATCCAGGAGCCATGCAGGAATTTTTTGCGCTTCAGATTTCCTTCCCATTTCATCGAAAGATCCACCCTGAAATAATCGGGAATGCGGTATTCGTTGCGCAGCGAGTAGTTCAGTATTTTCTGTCCATCCTGATAATAAATGGCAGTTGGGTAGGTAATGGGGCGGCCGGTTGAATACACCACATTTCCTGAAAAAGATATTCGCTTGCTTACCTTATAGGCAGCCACAAGATTAAGTGAGTGTGGTTTGTCATAGTTTGCAGGATAGGCCATCCCGAAGTTGTTCACTTCGCCCGTAGGCGTATTATTCACCAAAACTGTTGCTTTTGAGTAGGTGTAATTGAGCCAGCCAGTTAGTTTGCCAACAGGCTTTTTCAGCATCACCTCTATACCATACGATTCCAGTTCGCCTTGTAGCACATCCTGCTCGGGATGTTCGTTCACCACCAGGTTCGCACCATCTTTGTATTCCACCAGATTGTGTACTTTTTTATAATAGCCTTCAAGGGAAAACTCGATTTGTTGTGCACCGATATTAGTGTAAGCACCAAGCGAATACTGGTTTCCCGCCATCGGCTCGATATTGTTGTTGCACAGTTGCCACTTGTCGGTGGGCGAAAGTGCAATAGTATTCGACAACATGAAAATGTATTGATGGAGGTTGTTGTAGCTGGCTTTAAAGGATAGATTCGGCTTGATCAAATAAGTAACTGAAAGCCTGAGATCAAGACCACCATTATTTTGGATCACCTCGTTGTTAGAATATTCAAGGGTGTCAGTAATATTTTCCGGTGTTTTAGGTAAATTATCAGCATAACTAAAAACCGTATTCGGCCCGAGGTAGGAGTAATTATTGTACCTCAAACCGCCATATAAGGACAGTTTCGGATTGATTCGCCACTCATCGCCCACATAGGCTGCCAATTCCAATCCCTTTTGTTCACCAAGGTAAACCGGAACTATCAATGAATTGTCGTCCAGCGGTAGCTGACCCCCATTATCAATTTTATACAGGATGCTATTTATCCCGTAAGTAATATTATGGTTTTCGAACTTTTTAAAAGAAAAATCCATGTTAGCCTGGTAATGTTGCAGTTCGTAATTCAGGCTGTAAGCAGCCAGACTGTATTCATAATTATCTTCAAAATAATTGTATTGCCCGTAGGCAAAAGATAAATTAAAATCGTGGCTTGGGTTGAAGGTATGGTACCAGGAGAGTGATGCGCCCGCATTGTTGTATTTGTCGTCAACTTTTGTAGCAAGGCTGATGTTGTCGTAGCTATAATAGCTAATCAATTTCAGTTGATTTTTTGGATTAACCTGATAGCTTAGATTAACAATGGCATCCCCAAAATTGGCCTTGCTGTTTTTTACATCCGGGTCTTGAACAAAATTGAGCACCCAGTCGGAATAGGTTGACCGGAAGCCAACCAAGTAGTTCAGTTTATCTTTGATGGCAGGGCCCTCAACAAGCAACCTGGCAGTGATTGGGCTTATGCCGCCCCTGGCCGAAAACTTCTTTTTGTTGCCCTGCTTTGCGCTGATATCAAAAATGGAAGAAAGCCTGCCTCCATAACTCGCGGGGATGCTACTTTTGTAGAGGCTAAAATCGCTGATTGCATCAGGGTTGAAGGCTGAGAAAAAGCCAAACAAATGTGATGTATTGTAAACGGGGATCTCGCTGAGGTAAAATAGGTTTTGATCGGCGGGGCTGCCACGCACGTTAAAACCTGCTGAACCCTCACCAACCTGTTGCACACCCGGCAATAGCAGAGCTACTTTAATGATGTCGCGTTCGCCAAGCACTACCGGAATTTCCTTAATTTCGTTGATTGAAAGCTTTTCGATACCCATTTGCATGCCCCGCACATTATGGTTGGTTTGCGAACGGATTTCGACGGCCTGCATAAGAAATACCTTTTCGGGGAGATTAAAATCCAATTGCCCGCCGGACAGCACCTCCACCTTGTACTTCATCTCTTCAAAACCAACACTTCGCACATCCATGGTGTATTTACCTTTGGGCAGGGTAAGGGTAAAAAAACCTTTGTCGTCGGTTGAGGTACCGCTTTCTAAATCCTCAACAAAAACAGTAGCGCCAATTACAGGTAAACTATCGTTCATGTTGATGACATATCCACTAATCAGTGCATTTTTACTCCTGGCACCCTCTTTCTTTGTTCCGACAGTGCGTGATTCGGCTACATAAGCATCGCTGGTTTTAAGGAAGGTTTTGTTGGTTTCCCTGGTCACGGCCAATGTATCCGGTTCAGCACCTGAAACCTGTGACTGCATAAAAAAGTCCTCCGGAAGTTTTGTAATTAGTACCTGCCCTTTGGTGAGGAAAATATTGCCAAAGCTATCGATAGAAACGTTTATGCCAAGTGGTGTAAAAGTTCCAGCAATTACATCCATCAACTTGGCTGGGCTACTTCTTACAAAAATAGAAATATCGGGGATTGAATCAGGGTTGTAAAAGAACCGGACTATGAGATTGGATTCAGTTTTGGTAACGAAGTCTTTAAAACTTAAATTATTATAAGCATCAGTTATTATAAGCTCGTTTTTCTGGCTAAAGGCCGGGATAGCCAAAATAATAATAAAAAGAAGGCTTACTAAATGTCCCTTGCTAAAAATTCTATTTGTGCGAAATTTCGTCACAGTATTCAAAGAGTTTGTTGAGTTGAATATAATCGGCCTTTTTATATTTTATCTTTTGCTTGCGCATGAAGGTCTTAATCTCTTTTTGATGATCGGAAAAATACTTGAGTAGTGATTTTTTTGTAGCTAGTTTGTCGAGTTGTCCCGGGATTAAAATATAAAGCACTGATTTTGTTCCTGAGTAAAAGCCATTGGGTGCACTTCTGGAATACTCCGACATAAATGACTTCTGATGCCTTGAGAATACTAAAAATCTGCTATTATAAACCAGTTCAACAAAACCAGAAAATTCTTTATTAATCGATTTAGCATTAATAAAATACCGTTGTCCCAAATAAAAGGCATCAATAAATTCATTATTAAGCACCAGAAAAACGCTAAGGCTGTCATCGATGGTTGTTTTAAGGATTACTTTTTCAATGTCGATATTATACAATAAGTCCTGATGGTCATATCTTTTTCCATCAATGACCAGGCATCCTTCAGTCCATTCATCAGTTAGGAAATAAGGGTCACCTTTTGCATTGTAGTGTTCAGGGAAGTACTTCCTGCCATTTACAACAACATCATTGGTGCCGTAAAGTTTTGCTGTGTAAGCTGAGAGTTTTCCCAGTGCATCGTCCGTTGAAGCCGATGCTGTAACCTGGGCATTCAGCGATAAACTATATCCAATGAGAAGGAAGATAAAGACACAAAATAGTTGAATGGTACTTATTGGTTTTTGGCCTGAGTGCTTCACTTTAAATTGTGTTGTTTTCGATTGATATTAAAATATGGGTTAAAATTAAAAATTAAAATGGACACAGTGAAATTAATGTTGAAGAAGATTGTTTTTCTTCTTAATCGCTTCATGTCAATAAGTTTACCTTGGAGTGAATTTTGGATTCGAGATAAGGAAGTTTATTCGTTGATTCAAAAGTTCAGGGTGTCTCAAAAAATAGATTTCTCCCTGCGGTCGAAAAGACAGGGCTTCATACAGGGTTTATAGCGAGAGGGACATTCATGCCCTGTCTTTTCGATGGAGCGCAGTCCCGCACGTGCGGGAAGAAACCTATAATTAGGGTCTGCTGAAAAACCAATATGTTTTAGATAATGAATACATTAGATGTAAGAAAACATGTCTTTGATGTAAGGTTTACTATAGAAATGATTAAAAAACCATGCATCTGATATTTCGGTGCCCTGCACCTCTGTTTGCACTCTGTATTATCTTCTATAAAGATTTTGGTGCCCTGCACCATTTTTTAAGCCACAGAGTGGCGAAATCTTTATAGAATCAAAATCAACAGTAGTTTTTAAGGTGCAGCGCACCGAAATATTGATTAATAAAATGTCATGGCGTTTTTCAGCAACCCCTAATTAAGAAACAATCTTCATCAAACTCAGAATAGTGCAAAATAATGTAATCATTTTCATCAAAAAAAAAGACCGCTAACAAAGTAGCGGCCTTTTTATATATCAGTAAGGACCAATCCTAGTTTTTATCCCAGAAAATCTTAGTTTTCAATTCATCACCACCAATAGCTGCAGCAGCAGCAGTGTAGTTGATACCATTCAAGGTTTGCTCGTTGATAGGATAAGTAAAACGCATCGGAACAGTTCCACCGGCCCCCGGAGGAGGTGCTGGAGCTGGATTCATTGCAGGATAATCAAGTCTTCTCCATGAAGTGTATCCAATAAACCCGCGTACGTAAAAAGCGATGTATGCTTGTGTACCAAGACTTTGCTTCCAATTGGCTGCATCGTAAGGCTGGGCTGCAATATAATCAGCAGCACCTTCAACACCCCATTGGCTGAATGAGGACATGATGGCTTTGTCGTAATACTCAGTCGCGCTTCCGCCAACAGCATAGCCTCTTTGAGCTGCTTCAGCAAGATAGAAGGCAATTTCAGTATAGTCAATCAAAGTCACTGGATATGTTTGTTCCTGGATTTCGGGAGCAACGTGCGAATACTGTGAAAAAGTACTGCTTTCACCATAAACCCCACCAACATATTCACCTTCATAAAGTGTAAAATATGCGGGACGACGTGGGTCTTCCAGGTTGTTCATCAAATCAACAACTGTGTTAGCAGGAACAAAGTCATCACGGCCACTCTGAATCATATCCTGGTAAAGTGGGTTAGAGTTTGAACCACCAAGATAAACAAGCTGACACAATTCGCCCATTTCAAAAGCTCCGGCATAAGCGCCTTCAACAGCAGCTTTTGCTTTTCCTTCGCTAACGTCAGCAAGTGTGATACCCATTTTAACGATCAAGGAGTTACCAAACTTCTTCCACATAGCAACATCGCCAGCAAAATAAAGGTCGCTACCTCCAAAACTTCCACCTGCTGCATTCAAGCCAGCAACAGCATTGGTAGCTTTCATAATCAGGTCATCATAAATTCCGGTAGCATTATCATAAACAGGATGGATATTTTCGATATCCAATGCTTCGCTGTAAGGGATATCACCAAAGGCATCAACCAACCTGTTGTAACAATAAACGTTTAACAGTTCGATGATCAACAATTTATTTTCCTTTGCAATGGCCCCTGCATCTCCCACAGGCTTTTCTGCTGTAATTACATTTGTAGCATCTTTCAGGTCGGCTAAAATATTACGGTAATACGCACGGAATGTGTAATCGGCAATTGTTCTGGTAACAATGTCGTAGTTTGCTTCGTCAGTATAAGTTGTTTCAGTCCAGTATTGGGCAAACAATTTCCAGACATTCAGGTTAACATTGGTACTGGCAACCTGGTCGGCGATGGCCCTTTGGGCATTTGCAACTAAAAATTCACCCGGAACTTCGGTCGGATGCTTTTTATCCTTATTAAAATCCTCAAAGTTTTTCGTGCAGGATGTCGAAACCCCGATTAAAACTATTAATGCTAATATTATTTTTTTCATATTTTAAAAGTTTTAGAATTGTAATTTAACAGAAAATCCAACATTTCTCACAGCTGGCATAACACCTGATTGCCATCCCTGAACGTTACCTGCACCTTGTGATGCTTCGGGATCTGCATGAGGCAGGTTTTTGCTGATAATCCAGAGGTTTCCTCCAACAAGGCTAAATGTAGCGCCCTGGAGCCATACTTTTGAAAGTTTTGCTTTTGGAATGCTGTAAGAAACTACTAATTCGCGCAATTTCACATAGGAGGCATCAAATACAAAGGTTTTATTTGGGTTTTTCGAATACCCAAATACACGGTAGTTACCACCTTCAACCCTGGTAGTATTTGTTTCATAAACAGGGGCTTCTTCAGTACCGGTATTAACAACGCCACCAAGAACTAAACCACCACCATCAGAAACAGGGCTCCTGACAGGATTTCCAAGGTCATTGGTGTAGTCAGTTTCTGTATATAAACCTGTAGCCATACCATACCATTGGTCAAGAGAGAAAATGCTTCCACCTTTTTGCCAGTCGATAAGGAAACTAAGTGACCAGTCTTTGTAGGTGAATGCATTGTTGATACCACCGGTCCAATCAGGGTTAATGTCACCCAAAATAATGTCGGAGGTAGATGACTTAAGGTAATAACCATCAGAACCAACAACTCTGTTGGCTCCATCAGCAGGATCGCCATCTTCATTGTATGCATCATATACATAGTCAGTACCCTGGATAGTTCCCAAAGGTTCACCAACACGGGCGTTGATAGTTACACCACCCTGAAGGGAAGCCAATTGAAGATTCTCAAGGCCTTCCTGAAGTTCAACAACTTCATTCCTGTTACGTGCCCAGTTTAGGATGATATCCCACCTGAAATCGCTGCTTACAACTGGTGTTCCGCGGAGGGTAATTTCCAAACCTTTGTTATCAACAGTACCAGCATTAACATATTTTCCTGAATAACCGGTAGCATAAGATACTGCAACAGGAATAATCTGATCGACGGTTTGATTATCGTAATATGAAAAGTCGAATCCTAACCTGTTTTGGAGGAAGACCATTTCAAGACCTGCCTCAAGGCTGTTTGTTCTTTCTGCCTTAAGTTGTTGGTTGTTCTTATTATTTGGCAGTGAGAACAAAGCAGTACCACCCCAGTTTCCTGTGAGTGAATATGTATCATGGGTAGAACCCCATGGTGCGCCATTACCAACAGTCGCCCAACCTAACCTGAGTTTACCAAGTTGTAACCAGCTTTGATCTTCCATTAAGCTCGAGAATACGAAACTTCCGGAAACTGCTCCATAAGGATATCCCCAGTCGTCTGGAGGTAAGGTTGACATTTGGTCATACCTGAAGCTTCCATCTAAATAAACAAGGTTTTTGTATCCAACAGTAACACCGGCGAAATAGCCATTAACACCTATTTGTGCATATCTTTCTTCAGGTGCCTGCATTTGGTTAATACTGTTTGAAAGCGCGTAAACGCCAGGAACGATCAAACCACCATCGGTTGAAGCAAATACCTGGTCTTCGGTTGACCTTCTGATGTTGGTACCTATCAATGCATTAAGATTGAAGTTTTCGCCAAGATACTTGTTGTATTTAGCAAGGAAGTCAATATTGGTTTCAGTGAAACTTCTGTCGAACCTTGTATAACCTGAAGTTACATCAGGACGTCCAACGCCAAGTTCACCAGAAACTGAACCAACAGCTTTTCTTTCTTCCTGTAATTCACTATAAGTGTCAATTGAGTAACGGCCCATCAAACTGAGGTTATCTGTAATCTGCCAGTCGGCCTGTGCATAACCAAGGAAGCGGCTCCTGGTATCGGTTTGATAATTCTCGTAACGTGCCCAGTATGGATTGTCCCAATAAATCGGATCCAGGTTGGTGGGTGATTTTGGGTTCCAGGTAACGTTTCTTCCAGTTTGGTCATAAATATCCTTTTGCTGAAGAACATCAACATTGGTCTGCCACCACTGACGGAAAGAGGACAAAAGGTTGTCGCTATAACCTGTTGGGTTACGGCCCTTACCATTTGTATTGATGTAATTTGCCGAAGCAGTAACTTTCAAATTGTCAAGGATGTCGTATGATCCATTCAATAAAACATTGTTTTTCTTTAACGAACTGTTTGGCATAATACCGGTTTGGTCAAGATTGGTGTAAGATAACCTGAATGTTGATTTTTCACCACCACCCATGATATCTATGTTATTGGTATATGACCATGGCGTTTCGAAAAATTCGACAGGCTCGTTTGGTGTATTAACCCAAGGTGTAGCTTTATGGTAATTTGGATTATCAGGGTCGTATGAATCCCATTGGAAAACCATCAGGTTGGGGTCGAATTCCTGACCCATTGAAGCATCTTCAGTTGTTGGAACAGTGTAGTCAATTTCACCATCACCGTTAACATCATAAATGTGCTCAAGGCCAGGATAGTCACCATCACTATAGTATGGTCCGTAACCAGCACCGTAATTGGTTTGGTACTTAGGGAAAGTTGTTTTGTCAACAAAACCTGTGGTTACACTCGAGTTGATAGTAACACCAAGGATTTTTGCACCACCAACACTCTTCTTACCTTTTTTGGTGGTAATCAAAACAACACCATTGGCAGCCCTTGAACCGTAAAGTGCTGTAGCAGCAGCACCTTTCAGTACGTTAATTGACTCAATGTTGTTCGGGTCGATGTCGGAAGCCGCGCTTCCGTAGTCATAACCTGCACGGCCTGAAACCTGACCTGTATTGTTGGTTCTGTCGTTGTTAATGGGAACTCCGTCAACAACAAACATAGCCTGGTTATTACCGGTAATTGAATTTGAACCACGGATGATGATATTTGTCGATCCACCCATGTTTCCACTCGATTTTACCTGAACACCAGAAGCTTTACCCTGAAGGTTGTTAATGAAGCTACTGCCCTTAACAGTGTTTAAATCATCTCCTCCGATTTCCTGCGTAGAATAACCCAGTGATTTTTTCTCACGTGAAATACCGAGCGCAGTTACAACAACTCCTTCAATGGAAGTTGCCTCAGGCTCCATAACAACATTATAAACATTTCCCCCACCTATACCCATCTCTGCGGTTTTCATACCAACAAAGGAGTAAATAAGGCTACTTGCATCCTCAGGAATACTCAGGGAGTATTTTCCATCTAAGTCGGTGGTAGTACCATAAGTAGTACCCTTAACAACAACCGAAACACCGGGAATTGTACTCCCGTCATCCGCGTTTGTTACCGTACCTGTGATGGTCCTGGTTTGCGCTTGTGTAACTTGCATCCCGATAAAAAGCATCAGGGCAAGCAAAAGTGTAAATTTTCTCATAATTGAAGTTTTGGTTAGTAAATTAATTAATACTCTAATTGTTAAATTTATATGTGTTTACGAATAATTTTTACATCAAATAGAAAAGTGCTAAAAATTGATTTTAAAAATGTTTTAAACCAACCTTCACACTAAATTACCTGATTGTTTTAAACAAATTAATGAAATATTAATACTGTTTAAACTATAAAATGGAATCAAATTTTGTTTCGAATTGTCCATAGGCAAGTTGTCAATTAATAATAATGTAAATTTCAGTTAAAGAACTATTTAAACCTTCTTTTCAAAACACATCAGCCACCGAAAATCTGTATCAAAGCAGCATTTTGTGTTTCCTTTCTATATGCAAAACTAATAAAATGTAAGTAATATTAACACAAAATTATTACTTTCCTATTCTGATAACCAATTATTCCTAAAACTTATTAACCCTGCAATTGTTAATATCTTTTTAATAACTCCATCAATAAGCTCATTTAAATCTGCTGGATGACTGTAAAATGAAGGGCTTGCAGGCATAATTATCCCACCTGCCCCGGTGATTGCTTTCATGTTGTTGATATGAATAATATTGAGAGGGGCTTCCCGTGTAACAAGGATTAGCTTTCGCCGCTCCTTTAACATTACATCGGCCGCCCGTGATATAAGGTCACTTGCAAGACCACTGGCAATTTTGGCCATGGTTCCCATGCTGCACGGGCAAACAATCAGTGCATCAAAATCTGAAGAACCCGATGCAAATGGTGCGAAAAATGTATCGTTGGACCAAATTTTATTAGGGAGGTTTTCAAAGTCAGAATTATTCAATTCATACTTCCATACTTTTTTGGCCGGTTCGCTAAAAACAATATCGCACCTTGAAACCAAATCAGGGTGGGCATTGATTTTATCGATCAGGGCTTTCGCATAAATTGCCCCGCTGGCCCCTGTTACCCCAACAGCTATTTTCAGTTTCATATGCATGGGTTTAAAACTGGTAGAAAAAAACAAAACTCAAATTTTCGTTATACTGCCCCTGGTTCCATTTGTAGGTCTGGCCACTGGCGTGTGGCCGAACTGCAAGAATTGAGTTAGAATACCTGATGTTAAATCGCAAACGCTCGGTAAGGCTGACGAACATGCCAATATTGAGGCTCAAATCCGGGGTTTTAAATTGCGGATCACGTCCCGTAATATCCTGGCCATTCGACTCCTCGTAAGGTGGTTTGTTAATTAACAGACCCAGTGAAGGCCCGGCTTCAAGAGAGAATACTTTGCCAAAATCCCATCTGTAATGAAGTACCAGCTCAACATAGTTAAGTCTTAATAGGTAGGAATCAGTACTTGTGGAATCAGGATTTTGACGGCTACCTTTCTGTATAAAATCCAATTCCATCTGAACAGAGGATCTGTCGGTAAAGTAAGTATTAACGAAACCACCGGCATAAACACCTGCTTTGTTAGGCCCATCAAGGCGGTCGCCGGATATTTCGGTAGCAGCAACCCCGGCAAGGATCCCACCATTAAAGCTTTGGCTAAAAAGCAGCGTGGAGGTAAAAATTAGAAATATGGTGACAAGTAGTAATTTATAATTCATAAGCTGGAATTTGGTAAACAACTAAACTTACAAGTGTGAAAATAATACTAATTTTACACACTTCAAACCCTGAAATATCGCGGCACAAATATATTTAAATTTCATTTGTGAAAGGTTTTTGGCAATATTGTTCAATCATTATTATTTACTGCTTATGGAATCAGAGCGTTTTAAAATCCTTCTTGTTGACGACGAAAAAGACATTCTTGAATTTCTTGGGTATAATTTAAAAAAGGAAGGTTTTAAGGTATTTACTGCCCGGAATGGAAAAGACGGCATTGAGATTGCCAGGGAAGAAAAACCACACCTGATCATCCTGGATGTTATGATGCCCAAAATGGATGGTATGGAAACATGCACCGAGATAAGGAATATTCCCGAGTTGTCGGGCACCATCGTCGTTTTTCTTACGGCCAGGGGCGAAGACTACAGCCAGATTGCCGGATTTGAGGTCGGGGCCGACGATTACATCACCAAGCCGGTAAAACCTAAAGTTTTGGTAAGCAGGATTAAAGCGCTATTGCGCAGGTACAAAGAACCAGAAATCAATCCTGAGATTATCGAGCTCAAAGACTTTACTATCAATAGGGAAAAATACCTTATCCTTAAAGACGAGGAAGAAATTAGCCTACCAAAAAAGGAATTTGAATTGTTGTTGTTACTAACATCCAAGCCCGATAAGGTATTTTCGAGAGACGAGATTTTTGCAAATGTTTGGGGCAACGATGTGATTGTTGGCGACCGCACCATAGATGTACACATCAGGAAAATCCGCGAAAAGCTTGGGCTAAAAAGCATCAAAACAATTAAAGGTGTAGGCTATAAATTTGAATCCTGATGCGAAATTCCGATCCCATTAGCCTATCGTTTTACAACGCCTCGCTGGTAACCTTTTTCTTTAGCATTCTCTACACTCTGGCGTCACTATTTTTTATCAGCTGTTCAATCTATCATCTGCTGGTGATTGATGTGCTGTTATTTTTGTTTGTATTTTTTCTTTTCAGATACACCCTCGAAAAATTCATCTATCACAAAATCAGGTTAATTTATAAAACCATTTACAACCTCAAACGACAAAAGGGAGGGCAATTGGAAAGAAGGGATTTTAATGCAGGGACTATCGAGCGCGTAAATCAGGAAGTACTGGAATGGGGCGAAAAGAAAAAACACGAAATTGAAATACTGAAAGGTGCCGAGGTTTACCGACGCGAATTCCTGGGGAATGTTTATCATGAACTTAAAAATCCAATTTTTAATATCCAGGGTTACGTGCTCACCCTTTTGGATGGTGGCCTTGAAGACCAAACCATAAACCGCGAATACCTTATCCGTACCGAAAAAAGTATCAACCGGATGATTGCCATTGTTGATGACCTTGAGGCCATATCAAATTTAGAAACCAGCCAGGTAAAAATGAAAATGTCAAAGTTTGACATCGTGGATTTGACAAAAGAAGTTTTTGATTCTCTTGAACTAAAGGCAAAAAAGAAAAAAATTTCGTTGGATTTTGGAACAAAACACGACTGGCCAATCCTTGTTGAAGCCGACCCAAAATGGATCAGGCAGGTGATGTTGAACCTGGTGGAAAATTCCATTAAATACGGCAAATCAAAGGTGGGCAAAACTATGGTGAGCTTTTTTGATATGGACGAAAATATCCTGATTGAAGTTACCGACGATGGCCCGGGGGTAGCCACTGAAGATATCCCCCGCTTGTTCGAACGCTTTTACCGGACCGACAAAGCAAGGGCAAGAGACAAAGGTGGCACAGGGTTGGGGCTTGCAATTGTTAAACACATCATCGAATCGCACGATCAGACCATCAATGTAAGGAGCAGGGAAAATGTTGGGACTACCTTTGCATTTACGCTGAAGAAAGCGTGAGGAGATAATTTGAAAATTTGTTAATGTGCTAATTTGAAAAAATAGCAACCACAGAGACACGGAGGCACAAAGAAACACAGAACTCGATATCCATCTCAAATTGCAGGGGTCATTTTTTGGATTTTGAGTCATGGATTTTCCTGCAACAAATTAAGGAAATCTGTATTGGGAAATACCTTTTTCTGGTGAGGAAATACACCGATTATGCCGAGCTATGCACGAGGCTTTGCCACGGCATCAATTACCATTTACCGATTACTAAATACCGACGACTGAAAGGAGCCCGTATGGGTTACCACTTACCGATCACCGATTACCAATCACCGATCACCGCTTACTTATTCCGCTCCGTAGTAAAAACCACCAGATTTTCCAGCGAGTTACGCATTGGGCTTTCGGGGAATTGGTGCAGGATATTGAAGGCTTTTTGCTGGTATTCGAGCATCTTCTGATGGGCGTATTCCATTCCACCACTGGCATTGACTTTCGAAATCACCGTAGCAACTTTTTCAGGATTGTTGTTGTGATTTTTCACAATGTTCACCACCTTACGTTTTTCCATGAAACTCGAATTGTTGAGCATGTGGATCAGTGGAAGGGTCATCTTTTGCTCTTTAATATCTATGCCATTGGGTTTGCCAATATTTTTACTATCCTGGTAGTCGAAGAGGTCGTCCTTAATTTGGAAGGCAACACCAACATATTCGCCAAACTGATGCATTTTTTCAACATCCTCTTTGCTTGCACCTGCCGATGCGGCACCGGCAGCACAGCATGAAGCAATGAGGGAGGCGGTTTTTTTACGGATAATTTCAAAGTAAATTTCTTCGTCGATGTCGAGCCTTCGGGCTTTTTCGATTTGCAGCAATTCACCCTCGCTCATTTCACGGGTGGCATTCGACACGATTTTCAGGAGTTGCAGTTCCTCACTTTCCAGTGCCAATAACAGCCCTCGCGACAGTAAATAATCACCCACCAAAACAGCAATTTTATTTTTCCAAAGGGCGTTTACCGAGAAATAGCCACGCCGGGTATTTGAATCGTCAACAACATCATCGTGAACCAGCGTTGCGGTGTGCAGCAGTTCGATAAGCGAAGCCGCACGGTAACTAGATTCATCAATTCCCCCAGAAATACCGGCCGAGAAAAATACAAACATCGGGCGCATTTGTTTGCCCTTACGCTTGATAATATATCGCGTAATAATATCGAGCAAAGGCACTTTGCTTTTCATCGAAGCCCTGAATTTTTTTTCAAAAATTTCGATGTGGTTCCTAATCGGTTTTTGTATTTCCTTTAATGACTGCATGTTAAATAGGCTGCAAAAGTATTAAAAAATAAGCCTTAAAATTGTGTAATGCTATCAATAACATTTCGATTAAAAAATTGTTGTATTATTGGGAATTATATCCATTCAAATCCTTTAAAAATAGAGAATACATGGGAGGTTTTTTATTTGATGAAATGATATTCGGGCCGGTGAAAAGCAGGAGGTTGGGAAATTCACTCGGAATAAACCTGCTACCCGTCGAGCGGAAAAGGTGCACTTTCGATTGCATTTATTGTGAATGTGGCTGGACTCCAAAAGAAGAAGGTAAGGAAGTTCAACTTCCTACCAGAAGTCAATTGGCTGATGCGCTCGAAACCAAACTCATCCGCTTGCAGGCGCAAAACAACATCCCCGATTCGATTACTTTTGCAGGCAATGGCGAACCCACCATACATCCCGAATTTGCAGGCATTATTAATGATACAATTAGATTGAGGAATGAATTTTTTCCTCATGCCGAGGTAACGGTGTTATCAAATTCCAGTATGCTGCACCGACGGGATATTTTTGATGCTTTGTTAAAAATTGAAAACAATATTTTAAAGTTGGATGCAGGTACCGAAAAAACTTTCCGCTTGATCAATAAACCCGGATCATCAAACCTGACACTGGATGAAATTGTAAGTCATTTGAAGAAATTCGGAAAGAAGGCAGTTGTTCAAACCATGTTGGTACGGGGTGAGATTGATGGAACAACTGTTGATAATACCACGGATGAAGAGGTAGATGCCTGGCTCGAACACATCAAACTGATCAGGCCACGCTACGTAATGCTTTATTCCCTCGACCGCGATACAGCTGCTTCCGGGCTCAAACGTGTACCAAGGGAAGATCTTGAAAAGATTGCCGAAAAACTAAAAAATATCAAGGTGAAGTCGAGTGTGTATTAGGGGGAAGTGAGCTAAAGTGTGGAGTGAGCTAAAGTGACTAAAGTTAAAGCTTATAATTACAAATATTTTATATCAGTCTTCGGTCATCAGTGCCGAAAAACCAGAAATCTATGATTTCATTGTTTTTCGTGCATCCTCGAAAAATTGCGAAAATTGAAAATTTTCTATTTTTCGGGATCTTCGGTCATCAGTGCCGAAAAACCAGAAATCTATGATTTCATTGTTTTTCGTG